>CAXYVC010000010.1:0-50317 GCA_964292295.1 uncultured bacterium | reverse complement strand
CTTCTTGGCGACCGGCTTCATCGCGACGGCCTTCTTGGCAGCCGGCTTGGCGGTCTTCTTGGGGGCAGCCTTCTTGGCGGCCGGCTTCTTGGGAGCGGCCTTCTTGACGGCCGGCTTCTTGGCGGCGGGCTTCTTCACCGCCGGCTTCTTGGGAGCGGCCTTCTTGACGGGTTCAGCAGCGGGGGTCTCGACCGGGGCCTGGGTCTCGTCAGGCAGCTGGGTGTGTTCCATGGGGAACTCCTTTTTGCCCTTGCGGGCGGGGTGAGATGAGGGGGTTGAGGGGGATGGTGGAACGGTCTTGGAGGGGGCCGCCTTGGTCTTGCTGGGCTTCTTCGGGGGTTCCAGGCCCGCCAGGATCTGGGCGAGGCGCTTGCCCGGGTAGAACTCGTCCAGCAGGGCGTCGCCCACGATGACGCCGTGGACGCCGAGCTCCTCCAGCTGGCGGATGGGTGCGAGGGCGTCGATGCCCGCTTCGACCATGCGGAAGCAGCGCTTTTCCGGAACCTTCTTCAGGAGGGCCAGGGTCTGTTCCCAGTCGGGCTTCCAGGTGTCCATGTCGCGGCCGACGACGCAGATGATGTCGGCGCCCGCATCCAGCGCACGCTTCAGGTCCTGTTCGTTGAAGACCTGGACCACGGGGTCGAGCCCCTTGGCCACGGCGAGCTTGTGGAGGGCCTGCAGGCGCTCGGGCTCCAGGAGGGCGGCGACCAGGAACACCGCATCCGCGCCCAGGATCTTGCTCTCCTCGATCTGGTATTCCTCGAGCAGGAAATCCTGGCGCACGATGGGCACCTTGACGGCGGCGCGCACGTCCGGGAGGTGCTTGTCGTCCCCGAAGTAGAGGAAGCGGTCCGTCGCCACGGAGATGGCGCGGGCGCCGTTCTCGACCAGGCTCTTGGCGTGGGTGGAGGCGCGGTAGTTCTCGCGCACCTGCCCGCGCTGGGGATTACCCCCCGCCACCTCGGCCACGACGGTGATCCCCGGCAGGCTGAGCTCCTCCTTCAGGGAGCAGTGTCCCCGATGGGCCTCCTTCACCGCCGCTGGACCCCTCTGCTTCTTGATTTCCACGTCCAGTGCTTTGAATATCTGGACTTTTTTCAGCATCTAGAGCCCTCCGACTCCCTCCAAAACACGACGCCCGTGCGCACACGTCTGTCGATGAAATAGGTCATCTGGAATCCAACTAAACCAGCGTTTTCCAACGGGTCAACAAAATTGTGAGTTGATCGGCACCGTTTTTTTCGCGCGGGGAGCGGGCCTGAACCCTTTGCGGGGCGGGCTGGAAGCGCCAAACTAGGCGAGACGCGAAGCGGGCTCCGATGCTCCGCGAGCCCCGCCCCGCCTGCCTTTGCGGCCCTTGAACCTGCACCGAACCTGGAGTCCCCGATGGAACCGATCGTTCTCGACCACCCGCTTGTCGATCACAAGCTCACGCTGCTGCGCGACCGCAAGACGCCCGGGAGCCTCTTCCGGCAGCTGGTGGAGGAGCTCGGCCTTCTCCTGGCCGTGGAGGCCACCCGTCATCTGGCCACGGTTTCCATCGCCATCGAGACGCCGATGGAACGCACCCAGGGGCGGCGCTTGAACCCGCTGGATCCCGTGCTTGTTCCGGTGCTGCGCGCGGGCCTGGGGCTGGTCCAGCCCTTCCTGAAGCTCGTGCCGACCGCCAAGGTCGGGCATCTCGGGCTCTATCGGGACCACGACAGCCTCGTTCCCGTGCCCTACTACCGGAACTTCCCGCCCCTTCTGGAAGAACGCCCGGTGTTCGTGCTGGACCCCATGCTCGCGACGGGCGGCAGTGCGTCCGAGGCCGTGCGCCAGCTCAAGCAGGCCGGGGCGAAGGACATCACCCTCGCCAGCATCCTGGCGGCCCCGGAGGGCATCCGTCGCCTCCAGCAGGACCATGCGGACCTGCGCCTCGTGCTGGCGACGGTGGATCGCCAGCTCAACGACAAGGGCTACATCCTGCCCGGCCTGGGGGATGCGGGAGACCGCATCTTCGGGACCGCTTAACGCACCTGGCGGTAGGCCTTCAGGGCACGCTGGCCCACGCTGTGCCCGGCCAGCTCTTGTTGGAGGACTTCCTTCTGCTGCTGGAGTGCGGCGACCTGGCGGTCCAGGCGGGCCGCCAGGGTATGGGCGCGCTGTACCAGCGCGTCCCAGCCGGGCCCGCGCTCGGCACCCGCGGCCAGGGCGCGGAAGCGCGCGTTCCAGTTGGCAAGGTGCTCCGCCGGGGGAAGGGTACCTTCCGCGAGCCAGGTTTCCAGCTCTGCGAGTATGGCTTCGAGTTCGGCGCGGCTCATCCGAGCAGTCCCTCCGAGCCGAAGCCCGCCGGGGTGGAGCCCTGCGCAGGAGGCGCGGGCTGCCCCTGGGAAAGCTGCTCGAAGGTGGCGCGGATCTCTCCCATCTGGGCGTGGATGTGCCGAAGACGATCCAGCTGGTTGATGCGGCTGGCTTCGAAGAGCTCGAAGAGCCACCACTCGTAGACGCGCGAGAGGTTTCCAGCCAGTTCGCCCCCTTCGGGGTTGAGCTGGACCACCAGCTCCTCCAGGATGGCGCTCACGCGGTTCACCAGGCGGGCCTTCGCGGGAATGTCCCTGCGCTCCATGGCCTCCATGGCCTGGACGAGAAAGCGCTGGGCGCCCTCCAGGAGAAGGCTGGCCAGCTGTTCCGGGGAGGCTCCTGCGATCCGCTGCAGAAGATAGTGCTGAGTGGCTTTGCCTCCGTAGGCGGCTGCGTTCATGAAGCGGTGTCCCTCAGAAGATCCCCGTCAGGATAGGCCAGAAAGGCTCTGGCCGGCAGACTGGAGCTGGCTGATGGTGGCCTCGAGGTTGCCGTACTGGGTTTCCAGCACGGTCCGACGGCGCTCCAGGCGGGTTTCGAGGGCCTCGATCTGCTGGTTGAGACGGCTGTTCTGGCTGTCGAGCCCCTGCAGGATCAGGGCGATGCTGCCGGAACCGGAGGAGGTCAGGTCCGTCACCAGCGTTTGCATGGCGGTGCCGATCTTGCCGAAGATTTCCGCCGCATCCGCGGGGTGCTCTTCCAGGGCCGTTTTGAGCGTGCTGGAATCCAGGCTCATGGTCCCGTCGCGGTTGGTCTTCAGCCCCAGGGATGCGGCGCTCCGGTAGCTGTTGCCTTCGGATACGCCCTCGACCGCAAGGGTGAGCGTCGTGCGGACGCTGTTCAGCATGCTGCGCACGGAGGAATCCCCGGCAAAGGCTTCGCCGGCATCCGAGTTGTCCTTGTAGACCTTGTAGAGGGCGTTGAACTTGGTGACGACGTCCTGCAGTGCCGTGGTGATGGCGCTCGTGTTGGCGCTTACGCTGAAGTTGGTCGTGGAGCTGCCGCCATCCCCCTTCTTCAGGGTGAAGGTCATGCCCTCCACCACGTCGCTAACGGTGTTGGAGGCCCGCTCCACCTGCACGCCGTTCACCGTGAAGAGGGCGTTGCGCGCCTGTTCTTCCGCCGTGCTGGTGTAGGTGGTTTCGGTGTCGCCGCCGAGGGCGCTGCCTGCGTTGGTCGCGAGCTGCAGGGCGCCCGAGGCGCTGCCGAGGCCGGTTTCCGTGGCATTGAGCACGAGCTGGAAGCTGTTCCCCGTCGCGGAGACCTGCACGATGCTCGCGCTGACGCCCGTGTCCTTGGATTGGGCATTGATGGCATCCCGGAGCCCCGCCAGCGTGTTGGTGCCCTCCGAGAGGTAGAAGGTGGTGGCCTCCCCGTCCCGGTTCGTGACGGTATAGGCGTACTTGTCCAGCCCCTCGCCCGAAGCGCCCTTGGTGCCCCCCAGGCTGCCCGTGCTGCTGGAGACGGTCTTGGTGACGCCCAGCCGGGCCTTTGTGGCCGTCTGGCTCACCGTGACGTCATAGCTGCCCGACGCGTCCTGGTTGGCCGAAGCCGTGACGTGGGTTCCATCCGGATCGGTGCTGGTGACGGTCTTCGATTCGAAGGCGCTGGTGTTGAGCGTCGACAGGCTCGTGTTCAGGGCCATCAGGTTGCTCTTGAAGGTCCGGAGCAGCGAGGAACGCTGGTTGTTGAGGGTCTGGCGCTCCTGCATGCGCGTGAGCGGCGCGCTCTCCTGCTCGAGGATGGCCTCGATCAGGGAGCTGGTGTTCAGGCCCGTGGCAAGTCCCTGGAAGTTCACCTTTGATGACATGACGACCCCCTCACGCGAGATGGGCAAAAAAGACGCGATCAAAGCTCCTGATCAAGGAGGATGCCAGAAGGCGCCTCCTGGGTACCCAGGGTCCGCAGGCGCCGGGCCATGCTCAAGACCTCCTCCGGGGGATACTGCCGGAGGACCTCCCGGGTTACGGGATTCACGACCTTGAAGACGGTTGCATGGGCCTCGCGGTCCACGGAAAACTGCAGGTTGGTGGGCAGTTCCTCGATGTATTCCCGGAAGGCTTCGGCGGCCTCCTCGAGGCTGGGGGAGGGCGAAGCAGCCTCTTTCCCTGCAGAGGCGGAGAAGGTCAGGACAAAGGGCTCTTCCTTGGCCGCGGTTTCCGCGGCGGGGGCGGGTTGTGCGGCCCTGGGACCGCCGTTGGCGGGCTCGGGGGAGGCGCTGGTCAGGGCCTGATAGGTGAGCGGCTGACCCGGGCTCCCGAGGGGAGTGGTGGATTCAGTCATGGTGCCCTCCTGGTTGCTACGACAAGAGGGGAGGGCTTGCGCCCTCCCCCAGCCTGCCTAGAACCGCATCCTACCGGAGAAGGGCCAGGATCTGCTGCTGCGACTGGTTGGCCGAGCTCAGAGCCGAGGTGCCGGACTGGTTCAGGATCTGGAACTTCGTGAGGTTCACCACTTCGTCGGCGATGTTGGCGTCGCGGATCTGGCTGTAGGCGGAGGTGAAGTTCTCCACCTGGATGCCCAGGCTGTTGGCCACGGCCTGCAGCTGCTGCTGGCTGGCGCCGATGGAGGCGCGCAGGGCGCTCACGGTGTTGATGGCGTTGCCGATCGTGGTCTTGGCCGTGGTGGCGTCGGACACCGTGGCCAGGGTGCCGGTCAGGATGCCGTTGGGGGTGCCCAGGGTGACGCCGACGTTCGTGAAGTCGCCGACGGACACGGTGAGGGTGGCCCCAAAGATGTTCGCGCCGTTGAACTTCGTGTTGCTGCCGATGTCGTTGATGGTGGTGATGATGTTGGCGAACTCCAGCTGGATGTTGGCGGCGTTGGAGGCGCTGATGGTGCCGGTCTTGGCCTGCTCGGCCAGCTCGGCCGCGCGGGTCAGCAGGTTGGTGACCTCGTCCAGCACGCCGTCGGCCACCTGCAGGTAGCTGATGCCGTCGTTGGCGTTGCGCTTGCCCTGGGAGGCGATGCGGATGTCCGCGCCCAGGCGGTTGCTGATGCCGAGGCCGGCGGCGTCGTCGCTCGCGCGGTTGATGCGGCGGCCCGTGGTCAGGCGCTCGATGGTCTGCTGCAGGCCGGCGCCCGTGGAAGCAAGCTGGCGGCTGGCGCCGAGGGCGGAAACGTTGTTGAGAATGGAAGCCATGGCATCCTCCTTGATGCGTGAAGCGGCATCCGTGCCGCCTTGGGTTCGGGGTTTCCCCCGCAGGTTCCCTTTCGGCCCTCCCGGCCCTCTTCTTGAGCCCAACTTTCCGGGAAATCCACTATGAGCTTTCCGACCCCCCCCAGGCTCAGCTTGGCCATGATCGTCCGGAACGAGGCCGAGCACCTGGGCCACTGCCTAGCCTCGGTGCGAGGGCTGGTGGACGAGGTGCACGTGGTGGACACCGGCAGCACGGACGGCACCGTGCAGGTGGCCCGGGAGGCCGGCGCCCAGATACACGCCTTCCCCTGGCAGGACGACTTTGCCGCGGCCCGCAACGCCAGCCTGGCCCCCTGCCGCGGGGAATGGATCCTCGTGCTGGATGCGGACGAGGCCGTGGACGCCCTGGATCACGAACGCATCCGCCAAGCCTGTTTGGAGGAGGGGGCCTCCGCCTACACGTTGTTGCTGCGCAATTACCTGCCCTCGGCGAGTTTCTCCACCGTGGGGGAACCTGCCACCCGGAATACGAGCGCGTACGCGGAAGGAGCCGCCTGGAGCCACTACGTGGACCACCGGGGCCTTCGCCTCTTCCGGAACCTGGAGGGCGTGGCCTTCGAGGGGCGCATCCATGAGCTGGTCCAGCCCTTCTTCGAGCGCCGGGGGCTTCCGGTGCGCCCCCTGGACGCCGTGATCCACCACTACGGGAAGGTGCTGGAGGCGCGGGAGCGGCACAAACGCAGCTACTACCTGGAGCTGGCCCGGCGGGAGGCGGAGGCGCGGGGCGACCTCCAGGCCCACTTCAACCTGCTGCAGCAGGCACTGGTGGCCGAGGCCTGGCCCCTGGCCCTGGAGGCCGCGAGGGCCTGCATGGCGCTGGGCGAGAAACTCCCCTTGTACGTGTTCCTGGGGGCCGCGGAGGCCCTGCAGCACCTGGACCGCCACGCGGAGGCCCTGGGGATGCTGGAACGCCTTCTGGCCGTCTCGCCCTCCCACGGCACGGCCCTCACCCTCCGGGGCGTGTCCCTGGCGGTGCTGGGGCGGCGGGAGGAGGCCTTTCGCGCCTGGGAGAAGGCCATCGCCGCGGCGCCCGGTTTCGCGGCGCCCTACCTGAACGCGGCGGAGCTGGCCGTGGTGGGGGGCGATCTGGTCCGGGCCCGGCGGGTGCTCGATCAGGGGCTCGCGGCGGTGCCGGGAGACGCCGCCATGCACGAGGCGCGGATCCGCCTGGGCTTGCGCGCGCAGGACCTGGCCCGGGCGGCGGCGGACGCCTGGACCGCCCTCCAGGCCTGCCCGGAAGGGGGGGGCGGCCTGTGGCACCGTCTGGCGGCCCTGGGGCTGCTGCAGGCCGGGGCGCAGGCCCGGGCCTTCGAGATGCTGGAGCAGGGACTGGCCCGTTTCCCGGGTGACGCGGAACTCCTGCAGCTGCGGGCCCGTCTGGGCGGGTGAATCAGTCCTTCTCGTTCCGCCCCAGCATGGCCTTGAAGCGCCCGAAGAAGCCCGTGGGCTCCTCGACCTCCTCCTTGAGGTTCACGTCGGTGGGCACGGGCACCGAGGGGTCCAGCTCGAGGGCCTTCCGGAAACAGGCGCTGGCGTTGGCCTTGAATCCCTTCCGATGGTACAGCTCGCCCATGAGGGCCCAGGGCTCGGCGGAGCGCGGCCGCAGGCGACTGGCGGCCTGGAGGGCCTCCACCGCCCGGGTGGACCAGGCGGGGTTGGCCAGGCGGCAGCGCCCCAGGAGCAGCCAGGGTTCGTAGGCCGCGTCCGCTTCGCCCTCCAGCTTCACCGATTGCTCCAGAAGGCGCACCGCCTCCACGGTGCGCTCCTGCATCAGCAGGGATTTGGCCTTGAGGAAGCACTTCTTGGCCCGGACTCCAGGGGCTTCCTGGCTGGGAGGCGGGGGGGCGAGGGGCATCTCGGGCAGGGAGGGGATCTCGGTGGCGGTCAGCGGGGGCGGGGCCGCATTTCCCACGGGGCCCAGGTCCAGGTCGATGCGCGGCGTGAACTCCAGGGCGGGCATCGCCAGGGGCTGCGCCGGCGTGGGGGCCAATTCCGGTGCATCCAGGGGGGCCTGGGGCGTGGGGGGAGGGGGCGGAAGGGCGGGAGCCGCGGGCCGCAGGATGGCGCCTTCCACGAGCCGGAGCCCGCCCAGGCCCCAGAGGGTCATGAGCAGGCGGGCGGCATCCTCCTCGCCGAGGCCGCTTAGGGAGCCGAAGGTCCCGTAGCTCAGGGGTTCCGTGCCCAGGAAGGAAAGGGCGTAGGCCATGGCGGGCGTCAGGGGCAGGTCGCTCAGGGACTCGAGGAGGTCCGCGGGCGCGACCCAGCGCCAGTCCTTCTCCTCATAGAGCGTGTCGCACAGCTCGGGGAGGTTGTGGGCCTCCAGGAAGGTGTTCCAGACGAAGTGCCGGTGGTCGATGCGGAAGTAGAGGTCGTCGCTCAGCTCCTTGCGCACCTCGCCCGGCTTCCAGTCCATCTGCACGATGGCGTGCTCCAGGGCGTGGATCATCACCTGCTCCTGGAGGGCGCCCAGGTGCAGGTCGCGCTCTTCCACGCTCATCAGGCCCCACTGCACGACCTTCTCGCCCAGGCGGAAGCGCTCCTCGTTGGCCAGCAGTTCGTTGAGGGCGGCGAAGTCAAGGATGCCCTGGCGCAGCAGATAGTTGCCGAACTGCTCCCCCGCCACGTCGCTTTGCAGGTAGACCAGGTTGCCGTCCTGCCAGTAGAGACGACGGTGTCCGTCGTTCTGGTCCAGGAGCAGCACGCCTTCCGCCCGCTCCTGGCAGAGCAGGCCCATCACCGCGGGGAGGGTTGAGGGAAGGGTGAACTCCGGCACCGGCATCCTCCTTGTGCGCCCATGCATGAGCCATGAAATGATCGTTCAGCCTCCATACTGCCCGAGTCTTGGTGCTCTTGGGGAGTGGCTCTATCCTGGAATCTTCCAGCCCGATGGTTTGAGGGTGGTGCGCCCATGTTTGAAAAACTTGGCAAGTTCGAGATCACCAAGCGCCTCGGGCAGGGGGCCATGGGAGAGGTCTACCTGGGGACGGACCCCTCCATCGGGCGGCCGGTGGCCATCAAGACGATCCTGGCCAGCGCGGCCCAGGGCGAGGAGGCCAAGGCCCGCTTTGGGCGGGAGGCCCGCGCCGCCGGCGTGCTGAACCATCCGAACCTGGTGACCATCTACGAGTTCGGCGAGGACCAGGGCGTCCTTTTCATCGCCATGGAATACGTGCAGGGGCACGACCTGGAGGAGCTCCTGCGGGACCAGGCCCTCACCCAGGCGGAGGCGCTGGAGGTGCTGGCCCAGGTCTGCGACGGCCTCGCCTTCGCCCATCGTGCGGGGATCGTGCACCGGGACGTGAAGCCCTCCAACGTGCGTGTCACCCGGGACGGCCGGCGCCTGCACGCCAAGGTCATGGACTTCGGCGTGGCCCGGGTGAGCGATTCGGACATGACCGCCACCGGCATGGTGATGGGCACCGTGAGCTACATGGCGCCGGAGTACATCCGCACCGGGCGCCCCGACGCCCGCAGCGACCTTTTTGCCGTGGGCGTGATGCTCTACGAGATGCTCAGCGGCCGGAAGCCCTTCAGCGGCGACACGACCCCCACGATCCTCTACCGCATCGTGAACGAGGCTCCAGAGCCTCTGGACGCCAACCAGCTCCGCGGCATCAGCCCCGCCATCCGCTCTGTGCTGGACCGGGCCCTGGACAAGGACCCCGAGCAGCGCTTCCAGACCGGGGAGGAACTGGCCAAGGCCCTGCGGGCCGCCAAGGACCCCACCTGGCAGGGCCAGGTCGAGAATGGCACCGTACGCCTCGGGGCCGCCCCTACGGCGGCCGTGCCGGCCGCTCCCGAGCCGACGGCCGCCGTGCCGTTGCCCCCGCCCATGGCCGCCCCGGTGCGCCGCCGGCGTTCCCTGGCGCCCCTTCTGGCCTTCGTGGGGGTCGCGGCGGTGGCGGGCGGAGGCTACGGCGCTTGGCGGGCCTGGCCTCTGCTGCGTGCGCGCCTGGCCGGGCAGCCGGCCACGCCCCTCCCGACGGAGGCCCTGCCCGGCGCGGCCCCTTCCGTCGCCTCCCCTTCGGCGTCCGCCCCCGGAACGGGGCTGGCCACGCCCGGGACCTCGGGCCCACCCGCGCCCGCCTCGGCCACGCCCACCTCGTCCGCGCCCGCTGGGGCCCAGGCCGCAGGGGGGGCAGACCCGTCGGCAGGGCCCCAGGCCGAAGCCGCACCGGAGCGGCGCCCCGTGCCCTCCCAGGAGCGGCTCGAGCAGATGGAGGTTCACGAGCGGAAGAACGCGGGCCACATGAGCTACAACGACGCCATGGCCCTGGCCGACAGCAATCCCAACGCCGCCATCGAGGGCTTCCGGGACGTGCTGGCCATCGACCCCACGAACCGGAACGCCTACGCGTGGTGCGTGGCCCTGATGTACGAGCAGGGCCGCTACCGCGAGATTCCCGGGGTGCTGGCCCGGGCCCGCCGCCACGGCATCAGCCGCGCGGAGCTGGCCGCGGCGAACCTGCGCCTGCGGATGGCCTTCCGGAAGGACGAATTCAACCGCCGCATCCCGGACGCGGAATGACGCGCGTCCCGGAACCCCTGGAGGAAGCCCTCGGCTACCGCTTCCGCGACCGCGCCCTGCTCCGCCAGGCCCTGGTGCACCCCAGCAGCGGCGTGCGGCCGGACAACCAGCGCCTGGAATTCCTGGGGGACGCGCTGCTGAACGCGAGCCTCTCCCTGCTCCTGTACCGGGAGAAGCCGGAGTGGCCCGAGGGGGCCATGACCAAGCTGGGCAACCACCTGGTGAGCACCGATTCTCTCTGCGACTGGGCGCGGGACCTGGAGCTGCGCCTCACGCTGCCCACGAAGGTCGACCCGAGCCTCCTGCGGACCTCCTTCCACAAGCCTCTGGCGGACGCGGTGGAGGCCCTCCTGGCGGCGGTCTTCCTGGACGCCTCCGCCGCGGGGGGGGACGGCCTGGCCGCGGTGTCGCGTCTCGTGGAGGGGCGCTTCCTCCAGGCGGTGCGAGAGGCGACGCCGGACGGCTGGCGCCGCTTCGATCCCAAGACCGCGCTCCAGGAGTGGGCCATGGCCCGGAAGCTGCCCCTGCCCGTCTACGGGAAGGCCGAGCGGAGCGGCCCCGAGCACGCGCTGGTCTACACGGTGCGGGTGGCCTGCGGCGGGCGGGAGGCCACCGGCTCCAGCCACGCCCTGCGCCAGGCCCAGGCGGAGGCCGCGCGGGCCCTTCTCGCCGCGCTGGAACAGGGATAGCACCCGTCCGGGCCCTGGGGTACCATCAGCCCTGGTCGCGTTGGGAAAGGCTCCCCTTGAAGGTTCTGCCCGTCCTCCACATCCAGAACGGTCGTGCGGTGCCCAGCTTTGGAGCCGCCGGCGAGGATGCCGACCCCCACGCGCTCGCGTCCCTCCTCAGCGACCGGGGCTGCACGCGGATGGCGCTGCTGGACGTGGACGCCGCCTGCGGGCGCGGTCACAACCGCGAGCTGGTGGCGCGCCTCGCCCGGCACTTCCGGAAGCTCCAGCCGCGCGCCTGCATCCAGGTGGGCGGCGGCGTGCGCAGCTCCGACCAGGCCCAGTTCTTCCTGGACGCGGGGGCCACCTGGCTGATGGTGGGCACGGTCCTGCACCGCTACCCCGCCGTGGTGGACCAGCTCCTGGCCCGCTTCGGCGAGCACTTGAGCGCCTCCATCGACGCCTCCGAGGGGCAGGTGCATGCCTCCGGGTGGGCCGAGTCCCTGGGCCAGTGCGCCGAGGACGCGGCCCAGCGCCTGGGGCAGCGGGGCTTCCGCCGCTTGGTGTTCATCGACATCCCCCGCAGCGCCTCGCCGGCTCCGGACTTTGCCACCGCGCGCCGGGTCTGCTCCAGGGCAAGAGTTCCAGTCTTCATGGGCGGGAGCCTGCGGGACCGGGGCCACATCCGCGCCGCCCAGGACATCCGGGAGCTCCAGGGCGTCATGGTGGATGCCTTCCGCCTTCTCGAGATGCCGGACTTCCCCGATCTCGCCCAGCAGGGCTGCTAGCGTGGCCGTCTCGCCTCCCCTCTTCCTGGCGGAGCTGTCCGAGCAGGACCGGGCCCACTTCCGCAACCTGGCCCTGATTCGCCCGCAGCTGCCCTCCGAGAGCCAGCTGAGCCTCGTGGAGAGCCTGGCGCGCACTCTGGGCTGCCGCCGCCTGCTGACGGTCATCGCCAGGACGCCCCACTGGCTGGTCCACGGTCCCATCCTGGAGGCACTGGCCGAGAATGAAGCCACGCCGGAGCCCATCCGCCGGGATCTGGAAATGGCCGTCAGCCTCGTGGACCTCATGCGCGAGATGGACCGGGCGCCCGCCGGCGAGAAGGACGAGCGCGCGGAGATGGCCAAGGCCGTGTACGCCCAGCTTCCGGCGGCCATGAAGCCCGTCGTCAAGCAGCAGCTCAAGGCCCTGGCGCGCCAGGTGCAGCCCAGCGGGCTCACGCAGGAGATGCCGCCCCTGCCCGCCGAGGAGCAGGACTGGGACGCCCTCTCCCTGCCGCCCGAGGATACCGAGGCGCCGGTGGCCCGCCTGCTCCCGAGCCGGGAGGAGCGCCTCGCCCAGGCGGCCGCCACCCACGTGGCCGAGGAACTGCAGGAGGCCCTGCTCTCGGCGGATCCCGAACTGCGTCTCGCGGCCCTGCGCAATCCCGTGCTCGGGGAGGAGCTGCTCTCCTCCGTCCTGCGCCAGGCCAAGCTGCCCGAGTGCTTCGAGGACGCCTACGGCGAGGCGCGCTGGTACTTCCGGGATGCCATCCGCGCCGCCATCGGCGAGGCGCCCTGCGCTCCCCCCGCCATGGCCCGGCGCATCCGCATCGCCACGGACCTCGTCGCCTGCCTTGACGCGGGCTGCCATGGCCCGGGGGACCTGCAGCGCATCGCGGGGCTCTTCACCCAGCTCGAAGAGGCGGAATACCAGTTCGTCACCTTCTGGGCCAAGCGCAATGCGCCCCACTTGCTGCGGGTGGTCAAGGTCTTCTACGACCGCATGCTGCGCCGGCAGGCCACCCAGGCCACGGGGCTGGGGGTCCACCCCGCGGAAGGCCGCTGGGCTTCCCTGGAGGAGCGCGTCTTCCTGGCCAACCAGGCCACCCAGCCCGACCAGCTGATCGCGGCCCTGAAGGATCCGGATCCCCAGGTCTTCCGGGTGGTGCTGGAGAATCCGGGCCTCACGCCCCGGGAGCTGGTGGCGGCCATTCCCGTCCTGGACCAGGCCCGCGCCGAACGCCTGGCCGCCCACGCCCTGTGGGGCGCGCAGCCCGCGGTTCAGGAGGCCCTGCTCCACAACCCGAACCTGGGGGAGGCCGCCGCGCTCCGGCTGCTGCCCGCCCTGGGCACCCTCCGGGCCCTGCTGGACCTCCTGCGGGACCCCCGGATGCCCCACGTGCGGGTGAAGCAGCAGGCCCTGGAGCGCCTGAGGGCCTCCTACTTGGCCCTCGGGCCCGAGCAGCGGGTGGTGGCCCTCCGGGGGAGCGGCGGCGAGATCATCCGCCACCTCCCGCAGGAGACCCTGCGGGACGAGGCGGCCCTGGCCCAGCTCGTGTCGGACCGGCAGCTGGACCCGAGCATCCTGCTCCGTCTGGCCCGGCACAAGCAGACCCCCCGGGGCATCCTGGAGCGCATCGCGGGGCATCCCACCCTGATGGCGCACCCGCCCATCATGTCGGAGCTGCTGCTGAACCCGAAGACGCCCCGGGAGAGCGCCATCCGGATCTGGGGGCTGCTGAGCGAGAGCGAACAGCAGCAGCTCCTGCGCAGCCCCCACCTGCCCTCCACCCTGAGGACCCTGGCCTCCTGAGCCGTCGTCCGCTAACCCGCCGATGCCGGACGGCGTAACATCCCTGAAGGTGCTGAGATGAACCGCGTCCTCGGGGTCTGCGTGCCCCTCCTGCTGATTCTTGCCCCCGGCTGCAAGCCCCGGGCGACCCGCGTTCCCGACTGGGTGCGCTCCGCTCCCGCCGAGGCCAGCATGGCCGTGAGTGGCCGCGTCGGCTGGCTCCTGGAGCGCCAGGAGCTCCAGGCGGTGGTCTCCCGGAACCCCCTGGCGGAGCAGGTGCTCGACCTCTTCCTCAAGCGCACCGGCATCCTGTCGGGGCAGGAGACGGGGCGGGTCACCTTCTACCTCATGGGGACCCACGCCTCGAAGGATCCCGCCGGGGCCTTCCTGCTTCAGTTCGGCGGCTTCCGGGACCCCGCGGCCTTCCAGCGCGTCGTTGCCGAGACCTTTCCCGCCGAGGGCGTCCTCCGGCTCCGCCGCAGCGAGCTTCCCCTTTTCGTCGTGCTGGACGTGAACCAGGTCCACGTGCGGGTGGCGGTGGACCGCGCGGGCCGGGCCTGGGTGGGCGACCTGCAGGCCCTCAGCCACCTGGAGGAGGCCCAGGGCCGCACGCGGTCCCTGGACGAGGCTGCGGAGTGGCTTCCGGCCCAGGCGCCGCTCATGGGGGCCTTCCGCGTGGACGCCCTCCTGGCGTCCGGAGCGGCCCGCCTGCCCGGCGCCTTCAGCCGGGAGATCCCCCAGGGCGTCGAGGCCCTCGCCTGGGCCCTGACCCCGGCGACGGAGAAGGGCGGCCTGCACCGGATCGACCTGGTGCTCTCGGGCAGCCGGGAGGGGATCCGTCAGGCCATGCCCTGGCTCCAGCGCCTGCTCGCCCTCACCTCCAGCGTGAAGGGTTCCGGCCAGCAGGCCTCGGAGCTCTTCCAGGAACCCCGCCGCGCGGGGCTGCGCTGTTCGCTCAGCTCCCAGCAGTTCGAGCTCCTGGCGGAGCGGCTGGGACAGGCGGGCCTGAAGCTGCCCGCTCCCGTCCACCCATGATCGCCGCTCCGCCCTCCGCCGCCGACGCCACGCCCGAGCAGTGGATGCTCCAGCTCAAGGCGGGGCGCGAGGAGGCCCTGGCGCACCTCATGGGGCGCTTCGAGCGGCCCGTCTTCGCCTTCCTCTACCGCCGCCTGGGCGGGGAGCGGGGCGTGGTGGAGGAGCTGACCCAGGAGGTCTTCCTCAAGTGCCTCCAGCACTGCCAGCGCTTCGAGGAGGGGCGGCCCGTGGCCGCGTGGATTTTCACCCTGGCGGCTAATGCGGCGACCGACCATCTGCGTAAACGGGGTCGGGAGCTGCCACCTCCCGAGGCCTTTGACGCCCCCGACCCTCACCAGCCCTCCCCCTGGGAGCAGGTGGACCTGAGCCGCAGGCTGCGCGCCCTCCGCGAGGCCATGGAGGGGCTCACGCTCCGCCAGCGCAGCATGGTCCGTGCCTACTACGTGGAGGAGCGGCCCGTGAAGCACATTGCCGAAGCCCTCGGCTGCGCCGAGGGCACCGTGAAAGCCACCCTTTTCCAGAGCCTTGCCAAACTGAGAAAAACCCTGGACACCTCCCATGAAACCCGAGCCTGACATCCGGAACCTGAGCGACGCCGAACGCTTCGAGCTCCTGGAGCACCCGGAGCGATGGCCGGAGGACCCGGCCCTCCAGGCCGAATTCGCCGAACTGCTGGAGCTGCACCTGGGCCTTCAGGCCCACGGTCCCTCCGTGGCGGAAGAGCTGAAGCCCCTCCGCGGGATCTCCCGCCTCCAGGGGAACTGGCTCCTGGCCGCCGCGGCCCTCCTGATGGCCCTGGTGCCCACGGTCTACGCCGTGTCCTACGGCCGGCGCCAGGCTGCCCTCGCCAAGGAGCGCGCCCACGTCGTGGCCGCTGCCAACCAGCGGGGCCAGGAGCGCCTTTGGGCGGACTTCTTCAAGCAGTCGGCGGACCTGCTCCGGGAGTTCCAGGAGAATCCCAAGGTCTGCGTGGGCCAGGAGGATCGCGAGGACCTCTCCCAGGAGCGCCTGGTGGCCCAGAGCCTGCTGCAGGCCAGCCACCAGCTCACCGCCCAGGGCAACCCCGTGCAGGGGGCGGACGCCTTCCGCGCGAGCTTCCACGCCTGGCTGACCGAACTGACCCTCGAGGACGGCTGCCTGCCGCCCGAGCGCGTCAAGGAGCTCCAGGACTTCGCCCAGGCCCACAACCTGGCGGGAGAGGCGGAGCGCCTGCACCGGCTCCTGCAGAAGGAGAAGTCCTGATGCCGCTCTTTCTGCCCCTGGCCCTGCTCCTCGCCATGCCGGCGATGCCGCGCCCGGTGCCGCCGGGGCGTCCCGGGGCTTCCCGGGAGCTTCCCGCCGAGGGTCTGCTCCGGAAGGCCCGGGCCCTGCGCTACGCCCAGCGGTACTGGGAGGCCGCCGCCGTCTACCGCGCCTTCCTGGCAAGCCATCCGGACAGCGGCCGCGCGGCGGACGCCCGCTTCTGGCTGGCCGCGACCCTGGAGCAGGACCAGCGCTGGGACGAGGCCGCCGCGGCCTATTCCGCCTTCCTGGGCGCCCATGGCGATCAGCGCATGCTGGGGCGCGAGGCGCGCCTGAACCGCATCCGGTGCTGGGGCATCCGCCAGGGCCAGAGCCCGGACGCGACGCCCGGCCTGTTGGCGGCCCTCGAGGACCCGGACGCCGACGTGCAGGTGGCCGCCGCCCTGCAGCTGGCCAAGCGCGGGGAGCGCCGCGGCGTGCCCGCCCTCCAGAAGGGCCTCGCGATGCCAGCCTACGCCGAGGCCGCGAGCCTCGCCCTGGCCCGTCTGGGGGAGAAGCCCAAGGCCGCCTCCCCGGAGGCGGCGCGCTTCCTGGTCATCCGCATCCAGCCCGAGGGGGGCAGCGAGGTGAAGATCCGCGTGGCCCTCGCCCTGGCCCGGACGGTGGAGAACTACCTCAGCGACAGCCAGGTGCGCCAGGCGCGGAGCCGGGGTGTGGACCTGGCGAACCTCACCGAGCGCGCGGCCTCCATGCCCAAGGGCAGCCTGCTGCTTTCGGTGGAGGATCCCAAGAGTCGTGTGAGCGTCACGGTCGAGTGACCCGTCCCGCCCCGGGTCCCGTTACGCTGGAGCCCATGCGTTCCCTCGCCCGCTTCTTCCGGGACCACCTGCGCCGCCGCCTCCCGCTCATCCTCGGGGGGAGCCTGCTGGTGGGGCTTTCCGCGGCCTGCCACACGACGCTCATCGCGTGCCTGAAGCCCGTCTTCGAGACGAACCTGGCCCTGGGCGGTTCGCATGCTTCCAGTTTCGGTTTCCTCACGCGCCTCCAGCACGCCGTGGCGGGGCTGCTGCCCTCGGGGCACGGGAGCCTTGCGGTCGCGGTGCCCATCCTGGTGGTCATCCTCATGGGCCTCAAGGGGGTCTTCGCCTTCGCCGGAACCCTGCTCATGGCCCGCAGCGGCATCCGGGCCACCCAGGAGCTCCGGGAACGGCTCTTCGCGCGCATCCTGGACCAGGAGCCCGCCTTCTTCCAGAAGCGCCCCGTGGGAGAGCTGCTCACCCGCTGCATCAGCGACGTGGCTGCGGTGCAGGGCATCGCCTCCAGCCATTTGGCCGAAGCCATCAAGGAATTGGCCATGGCCGTAGGCATGCTGGGAGCGGTGCTCTACATGAACTGGAGGCTCTCGCTAACGATCTTCGTGGCGGCGCCGCTGGTGGTCTTTCCCCTGCGGGCCCTGAGCCGCCGCATCCGGAAGGTGAACCACCGCAACCAGGAGGCTTCCGCGCGGCTGCTCCAGCGCCTCAAGGAGGTCTTCAGCAACATCCGCGTGGTGAAGGGCTTCGCCCGGGAGCCCTACGAGGTTCAGCGCTTCGCGAAGCAGAACGTGGAACTCTTCCGCCTGGGCATGAAGAGCGTGCGGGCCATCGCCCTGAGCCACCCCGTGATGGAGTTCGTGGGCGGCCTGATGCTGGCCGGGCTCATCCTCTACGCCACCCGCGCCATTGCCGCGGGCAAGCTCACGGGGCCGGATTTCTTCGTCTATCTGACCTACATTTTTGCCCTCTACGAGCCCCTGCGGCGTCTGACCAAGCTGAACAACGAAGTGCAGGTGGCCGCGGCGAGCATGGATCGCGTCTACACCCTGCTGGACCGCGCACCGGAGATGTCCGTGCCCGCCGATCCATGCCCTGTGCCCGCGCTGCCCGAGCGCCTCGCCTTCGAGGGCGTGGCCTTCGCCTACGAGGAGGGCCGCGAGGTCCTGCGGGGCATCGACCTGGAGGTGCGGCGGGGCGAGACCGTGGCGCTGGTGGGCGGCAGCGGCGGCGGCAAGACGACCCTGGTGAACCTGGTGCCCCGCTTCTTCGACCCCACCGCCGGGCGCCTGACGCTGGATGGCGTGGACCTGCGCGCCTACGACCCCCGGGAGCTGCGCCAGCGCATCGGCATCGTGACCCAGGAGACGCTGCTCTTCATGGACTCCATCCACGACAACATCGCCTACGGCCTGGAGGCCTCCCGGTCGGCGGTGGAGGCGGCGGCCCGGAGGGCTCACGCCCACGACTTCATTGCCGCCCTGCCCGGGGGCTACGACACCCCCCTGGCCGAGGCCGGGAACAGCGTGAGCGGCGGCCAGCGCCAGCGCCTCGCCATCGCCCGCGCGCTGCTCCAGGACCCGCCGATCCTCATCCTGGACGAGGCCACCTCCGCCCTGGACACCGAAAGCGAGCGCGCCGTGCAGGCGGCCCTCGAGGAGCTGATGAAGGACCGCACCACCCTGGTCATCGCCCACCGCCTGTCCACGGTGCAGAAGGCCACGCGCATCTGCGTGCTGAAGCAGGGGCGCATCGTGGAGCAGGGCACGCACGAGGCGCTGCTGGCCCGGGACGGCGAGTACGCCCGCCTGCACCGGATGCAGTTCCATGAAGCGTAGCGCCTTCCACTTCGACCTCCCGCCCGAGCTGATCGCCCAGCATCCCGCGCCCGACCGGGACGGCGCGCGGCTCCTGGTGGCGGACGCGGCGGCGGGCACCCTTGCCCACGCCGCGGTGCGGGACCTGCCGAGGCTCCTGCCCCCAGGCAGCCTCTGCGTGCCCAACGACGTGAAGGTGCGCCACGCCCGCCTGCTCCTGCGCCGCGCGGGCGGCGGTGAGGGCGAGGCGCTGCTGCTCCGGGCCCTTCCGGGGGGCGCCTTCGAGGCCCTGGTGCGGCCGGGGGCGCGCCTGCGCCCCGGCAAGGCCGCCACGGTGGTGGACCCGCTCCGCGGCGAGGTCCTGGCCGAGCTGCGGGTGGAGGAGGCCCTGGAGGAGGGGCTGCGGCGGGTGCGCGTGCTGGGCCCGGGCGGCGCGCCCCTGGACTGGGACGCGGTGGACCGCATCGGTCGCCTGCCCCTGCCTCCCTACATCGCGCACCCGGCGGACGCCGAGGACGAGGCGCGCTACCAGACCTCCTTCCACGCGGAGGAGGGCGAGGCCGTGGCCGCGCCCACCGCCGGCCTGCACTTCACGCCGGGGCTCATCGCCGCGCTGGAGGCGCGGGGCTGCGCCTGGCGCCCCGTGCGGCTCCACGTGGGGCTCGGCACCTTCCGCCCCATGAGCGCGGAGGACACGGACGACCACGTGATGCACGAGGAGCGCTTCGAGATCCCCGAGGCCACGGCCGGGGCGGTCGAGGCCGCGCTCCGCGCCCGGGACCGCGCCCTGGTGGCCATCGGCACCACCAGCCTGCGCACCCTGGAGGGCGCCTGGGACGGCTGTGCCCTGCGACGCGCGGGCAGCACGCGCCTCTTCCTGCAGCCGGGCTCGCGCCTGGCCACGGCGGACCACCTGGTCACCAACTTCCACCTGCCCGAGAGCACCCTCTTCGTGCTGGTGTGCGCCCTGCTGGGCGTGGACTTCGCCCACGCCGCCTACGCCGAGGCGATCCGCGAAGGCTACCGCTTCTTCAGCTACGGCGACGCGATGCTCATCCTGAACGCCCGGCGCTGAATCCAGGTGATGCGGTTGCGGCCAGCCCGCGGTTCGGGCTTCGCCCTTCCTCCATCGATTGCAGGCCGCAATCGCTCGAAGGCCCGCCCTGGCAGAGCCGTTCTGTCGAGCCCAGACACAAAATCCGGGCTGAAGCCGCCGGCGCGGGTGAGCCGGATCACCGCCCCGCGCTGTCATGCTCGGGGGCATGGCGGACGCTGCGGATCGGCCTCTCTGGACGGGTGATTTCATCCGCCTGTGCGTCTTCTACTTCGGGGTCTTCCTGCTGGGGTACCCGCTGCTGCCCATCGTGCCGCTGCACCTGCGGGGCCTGGGCGCGGGGCTCGCGGAAAGCGGGCGCTTCGTGAGCGCCTTCACCGTGGGCAGCGCGGTGGGCTGCCTGGTGATGGGGCCCCTCGGGGACCGCCTGGGCCAGCGGCGGGTGATGCGGAGCGCCTCCTTCGCCATGGTGGGCTTCCTGGCTGCCTACGCGGTGCTGCCCTGGCGCGCGGCCTTCCTGCTGCTCGCGCCCCTCAATGGCCTGGTGTGGAGCGGCCTGCGCACGGCGGCGGTGGCGCGGGCGGGCACGATCCTTCCCGACGCCCACCGGGCGCAGGGCATGAGCTTCTTCGGTCTGGCCAGCCCCGCGGGCATCGCCGTGGGGCCGCTTCTTGGCCTGGGGCTCCTGCCCCTCCTGGGGCACCGCGCCCTGCTGCTGGGGCTGGCGCTGGGCTTCCTGGGCCTCGCCTTCCTGGTGCGCCCCGAGCGCGCGCAGGCTTCGGGGATGACGCCCCACGCCCTCCTTCCGGCCCTGCCCGAGGCGTGGATCCTGCTGCCAGCCTCGGCCCTCTTCCTGATGGGCATGAGCTACGGTCCCATCCCCCCCTTCGCGGCCCAGGAGGCGCGCCTGCTGCACCTGCCCTGGAGCTCGGCGCTGCTGTCCTCCCTGGCCCTCGGCATGGTGGGCCTGCGCCTGCTGCTGGGGGTGACGGGCATGGGGCGCCGCCCCGTGGCCCTGTTGCTGCCCATGGCCCTGCTTTCGGCCTTCGGCATGGCGGCCCTGGCGCTGCTGCCCGGCGGGCTGCTGCGCCACGCCAGTGGGGGCGCCCTGTACGGCGCGGGTTTCGCCCTCTTCCACACCCTGGTCTTCATGCACGTGATGGAGGCGGGGGATCCGGCGCGGCGCGGGGCGGCGGTGGGAGCGCTGTATTTCAGCTACGACGCGGGCCAGGCGGCCGGAAGCTTCCTGCTGGGGCTGACCATGGAGCACGCGGGCCGCCTGGGCGGCGCCGCGGCCGGCTTCCGCTGGGGCTGGGGCGCGGCGGCGCTGCTGCTGGGCGTCTCGGCCTTGCTGGCTTGGCGCATCCAGCGTCCGCGGCCCCGGGCCTCCGCGTGAGGGACCGGCGCTTCCTCGGCCTGCTGGGCCTGAACACCCTCGTGTGGTTCGCGGGCTACCAGGTCTTCGCCATCGTGCCGCTGCACCTGCGCGGCATGGGGGCCTCCCTGGCGGGCAGCGGGCGCTTCGCCGCCTTCCTGACCCTCGGCACCGCCAGCGGGGCGCTGCTCATGGGCCGCCTGGGCGATCGCGTGGGGCAGGCGCGCCTGCTCCGGACCGCCGGGGCGCTCCTGGTGGCGATCCTCGCCAGCTACGCGGCGCTGGGACGCCCCTGGCTCTTCCTCCTCCTGGCCCCCCTGCACGGCCTCCTGTGGGCGGGCCTGAAGACCTCCACCATGGCCCTGGCCACCCATCTGCTTCCGGCGGAGGACCGGGCCTCGGGCCTTTCCCTCTTCGGCCTCTCCGGCGCCCTGGGCGTGGCCCTCGGGCCCCTGGCGGGCCTGGCGGCGCTGCCCTTCCTGGGCTTCCGCGTCCAGATCCTGGCGACGGCGGCGGCCTTCCTGGTGGTGGCCGCCGCGCCGGGACTTCCCCGGCGCCTGCCCTCCGAGCAGGGTTCCGCGGAGGGCCCCTGGCCCGGGCGGGCCATCCTGGTGCCGGCGCTGCTGGTGTTCGCCTGGGGCTGGGGCCAGGGGCTGCTGCCGCCCTTCAGTGCCCAGGAGGCGCGCTTCCTGCGCCTGGCCTGGGCCTCGGCGCTGCTCACCTGCTTCGCCCTGGGCATGCTGGCCTCCCGGGCGCTCTTCAGCGCGCTGGGGCGGGGCCTGAAGCCCGCTCGGCTCCTGCCCTGGCTCATGGCGGGAGGGCTGGCCGCCCTCGGGACGCTGGCCCTCGCGCCGGGAGCCCTGGGGCGCCACATGGCTGGGGGTGCGCTCTTCGGCGCGAGTCTGGGGCTCTCCCACACCCTGCTCTTCGCCTGGGCGGTGGACCTGGGAGGCCCCCGGCGGGGCGAGGCGGTGGGCCTGATGTACCTGGCCTACGAGGCGGGCATGGGGCTCAGCGCGGCGCTGGTGGGCCAGGCGATGGACGCGGCGGCGCGGGCCTGGGGCGAGGGAACGGGCTTCCGGGCGGGCTGGGCCCTGGGGGGGCTGCTCATCCTCCTGGCGCTGCCCCTCGCCCTGGTCCAGGCCCGCCGCGCCGGAGGGCGGTGACACCCCGGGAAGGGGTGGCTGCCATGCTGGGAGCATGGCCGATGCCTCCCGCGACCGCCTCCTGACGCCCGCCTTCGCCCTGCTGTGGGCGATCACCTTCGTCACCTTCTTCGCCGCCTTCATGATGTTCCCCACGGTGCCCCTGCGCCTGCGGGAGATGGGCGCCTCCCTGGCGGAATCGGGGCGCTTCCTGGCGGTCTTCACGGCGGGCAGCGCGGTGGGCGCCCTCTTCACGGGGCCCCTGGGCGACCGGGTGGGCTCCAGGCGCATGGTGGTCTGCACGGCCCTGCTCTTCGCCCTCTTCGTGCTCGCCTACGGCCTGGTGCCCCACCGGGGCTGGATCTATGCGCTGGCGCCCCTGCACGGCTTCGTGTGGTCGGGGCTCCTCACCGCCACCATGGCGCTGCTGGGGGGCGTGCTGCCCCTGGAGCGGCGGGCGGACGGCATGAGCCTCTACGGTCTGGCCAGCCCCGCAGGGGTGGTGCTCGGGCCCCTGGCGGGTCTGGAGCTGCAGCAGCGTTGGCCCTTCCTGGCCCTCTGCGCGGGCATCTTCGCGGGCTTCGTGCTGCTGGGGCTGCTCGCCTTCACCCTGCCGCGGGATCCGGCGCATGCCGAGCACCGGCCCTTCTTCCGCCTTCCGGACCGGGTGATGACGGGGCCCTGCGCGGTGCTCTTCGCCACGGCGCTGGGCTACGGGAGCCTGGGGCCCTACACGGCCCAGGAG
This sequence comes from uncultured bacterium, assembly GCA_964292295.1. Lineage (GTDB taxonomy): Bacteria > Acidobacteriota > Holophagae > Holophagales > Holophagaceae > CAXYVC01. Next base: position 27,798 of record CAXYVC010000010.1, on the reverse strand, counting down.
GGCAAGCTGCTGGGCTTTCCCGTCTTCGCGGGCTTCTCCACGGCTTCCGCCTTCCTCTCCTGCATGGGACTGGGCATGGTGGCCATGCGGGTCGTGATGGCCCGGGCGGGCTTCGGGAAGCGGCCGGTGCGGATGGTGCCGGTCATGCTGCTGGGTTCTGCGGGGAGCCTCGCCCTCCTGGCGCTCCTGCCGGGGGGCCTGGGGCGCCACGCGCTGGCGGGCCTCCTCTACGGGGCGGGCTACAGCATGGTGCACACGCTGGTGAGCACCCAGGTGCTGGAACTGGTGCCCCCGGAGCGGCGGGGTGCCGCCTTCGGGGCCACGCTGTTCAGCTTCGACGCGGGCATCGGCCTGGGCAGCTTCCTGCTGGGGCTCGTGATCGGGCACGCGGGCTTCCGGGTGGGCTGGGCCGGGGCGGCCCTCGCCACCCTCGCCGCGGTGCCCCTGGCCCGCCGCCTGGCTCAGTCCCCGAAGGTCTCCTCGTAGGAGCTGTACAGGGCGATCTTGCCCTCCCGCAGCAGGCCCCTCAGGTCGGAGAGCAGCCGCTCGCCGAGGGCCTGGGGATCGCGAGGGCCCGGGGTGTGCACGCCCACGTAGCCGTCCCGGCCCGCATGCTTGGCGGCGTACAGGCACTGGTCCGCCACCTCCAGGGCGTCCTCCCAGGAGAAGAGTTCGGGGGCCTCCTCCAGGATGGGGAAGGCCACGAAGCCCACGCTGCAGGTGCAGGCGATCTCCGAGAGGTCGTCCAGGTAGAAGACGTGCTGGCGCATGGCCTGGCACAGGTGCCGGGCGATGGTTTCCGCCTGCCCGCGCACGGTGCGCTTGGCCACCAGCAGGAACTCCTCCCCGCCCCAGCGCACGAGGGTGTCCGAGTCGCGGGAGGCGCAGCGCAGCACGAGGCCCACCTGCTGGAGCACCCGGTCGCCCGCGGCGTGGCCGTAGGTGTCGTTGACGTGCTTGAAGTGGTCCAGGTCCACCATGAGGAGGACCATGTCCTCGTCGCGCCCCAGGGGGTTCTCCCCGCGGTCCAGATAGGAGCGGAAGACCCGCCGGATGCGGTTCTGCTCCTCGGGCATGGTGGCCATCAGGTAGCGGCGGTTCCGCAGGCCCGTGAGGGGGTCCACGAGGCTGGCTTCCTGCAGGGCCAGGTTGGCCTTCTCCAGGTCCGCGGTGCGGGCATAGACCAGGGCCTCCAGGCGGGCGTTGCTCCGGCGCAGGTGCGCGGTGCGCAGGCGGACGCCCAGGAGGACCAGGCCGGCCAGCGCCAGGGGGGCCAGGACCAGGAACCAGGGGCGGAGCCACCAGGGGGGCAGGATGCGGAGTGCCAGGGAGGTGACGGGCCCGGTCTCGCCCGTGACGGCCAGGACGCTGCGCACCTCGAAGCGGTAGGAGCCGGGCCCCAGGCCGGGATAGCGGGCCTCGTCCTGGCGGGTGTCCCGCCAGGCGTCCTCCAGGCCCACCAGGCGCACCTGGTAGCTGAGGCCTTCGGTCCAGGGGGAGCCGGTGGGGGCATAGCGGAAGTCCAGGGTGCGCGCATGCCAGGGGATGTCGACGTGGGGCCGCCCGAGCAGGGTGGCGCCTCGGCCGTCCTTGGCCTCGAGCAGGCGCACGGGAGGCACGAGCTGGGGGCCGCGGCGAAGGGCCGCCTGGCCATGCGCGAGTCCCGTGCTGAGACCCACCCATACGTCGCCGTCCGGGTCCACCCAGAGGGCGTTCTGGGCGCAGTCCTCGCCGGGGAAGCCGGCCCTGCGGCCGTAGCGCTCCAGGCGCACGCCATCCCACCGGAGGAGGCCCTGGGGCGTGCCCACCCAAAGGGCGCCGGTGCCGTCCTTCAGGAGGCTGAGGGCGCTCAGGTTGCCCAGGGCGGGGGGCATGGCGCTCCGGGGGGTCCGCACCAGGACCTTGCCCTCGCGACGCACGGCCTCGATGCCCGGGGTGCCGCGGTAGCAGAAGAACGCCTCGCCGGGGCCCGTGGAGGCCAGGCCCATGATGCCGTCCTCCAGGGCGGAGCGGGGGAGCGTGGCCCAGCTCTGGCCGTCCCAGTGGGCCAGACCCGCGCTGCCGCCGACCCACAGGCCGCCCTGGCCGTCCCGCGCCAGGGCCGTGACGCTGTGCTCCTTCTCCCAGCCGGGCACGGCCACGGGCAACGCCTCCCGGGCCCCAAGGGGAAGGCGGTAGAGGCCGTAGGTGCCGATCCAGAGGCCCTGGCCGGGCTGCCAGAGCAGGCTCACGACAGAGGCGCCCTTGGGCAGGTTTCGGATGTCCGCGGCGCGGAGGCGGTCGCGCTCCACCTTCACCAGGCAGGTCTGGCCCGCGCTCTGGGCGATGGTGCCCGCCCACAGGGCGCCCTGGTCATCCTCCGCCAGGGCCATGTACTGGGCCTGGCGACTGCCGGGCAGGGTGCGCCAGGTCCGGCCCTCCGTCACGGCCAGGCCGTCCGCGGTGCCGGCCCACAGGCGCCCGTCCCGGGCGCGGCGCACGGACCATACGAGTTCGGCGGGCAGCCCCTGGGCGGTGGTCTGCACCGTCCAGGCGCCGTCTCCCAGGAGCTTGTGCACGCCGTCACCGCCCGCCCAGAGGGTCCCGTTGCCATCCACGGCCAGGACCATGGCGCCGCCCTTGGGCAGGCCCTCCCGCTCGCCCGCCACCCCGGAGCCGGAATCGTGGAACCACAGCAGGCCCGTGGCGGTCTGGGTCCAGACCCGCCCATGGGGGTCCTCCACCAGAGAGCTGCCGTTGACGACGGAGAGGGGTGCGGGTGTGGCGATCCGCTGGGCGGGGGCGTCCATGTGGTCCAGCCGGAAGAGGCTGCGGGCCGTGCGGATCCACAGGCGCCCGCGGCTGTCCGGCAGCAGGGCGGTGACGGCCTCTCTCAGCACGGGTGCGAGGTCCCGGTGCCGCCACGTACCTCCCTTCCGCACCCAGAGCTGCCCGTCGACCAGCATGACCGCCAGGGTGGCGCGGTCCCGGGAGAGGGCGGCGGTCTCCATGCCCTTGCCCCACGGCAAGCCCTCCACCACCTGGAAGGGCTCGCCGCCCAGGCTGAGAAGCCGGCGCCCCGTGGGGGCGTCGGAGAGGATGGCTCCGCCGTTGGGCAGCGCCTTGCCCGGGCGGGTGTCCAGGCCGGGCTGGCCCAGGGCCGAGGGCCTTTGGAAGCGGTGGCCGTCCCAGAAGACGAGGCCCCGATCCGTTTCGACCCAGAGCCCCTTGGGCACCCCCAGGCCCAGGCCGTCCTGGTGGATGGCGCCGGAGGGCAGGCCCTCCGCGCGCCCGAAGCGGCGGAACTGATCGCCTTCCAGGCGGAAGAGGCCGTCGTCGGTGCCCACCCACAGGAAGCCCTCGGCATCCATCAGCACGGCGTTCACCGAGGGCATGGTGAGGCCCTGGTCCGCGCCATAGCTGCGGAAACCAAGGCGCCCCTGGGGCGCCGGCCCCGCCGGCAGCAGGGTGAAGGCCAGGGCCGCCAGGAATCCTGCAAGGCGTCGGAGGCGCATGGGACCTCGAGGGGTGCGGAGATCGGTTGGTGGGGAAGGGGCTTCCAGGGAATCCTAGCTCCGGCGGTGGGCCTTGGCCATGGTGTGGGAGGCTTGGTCGCGGCACTTCACGATCATGTCGTCGATGTTCACGTGCTCGGGCAGCTCCAGGCACCAGCGGATGCACTCGGCCACGTCCCGCCCCGTGAGGGGCTCCAGGCCCGCGTACAGGGCCTTGGCCTTGACCGGATCCCCCAGCCGGACCAGGGCGAACTCCGTCTCCGCCATGCCGGGATCGATGCTGGTGACGCGGATGGGCTCGCCGCAGAGCTCCAGGCGCAGGGTGTGGGCGAGCGCCTTGATGCCGTGCTTGCTGGCGCTGTACACCCCGCCGCCCTCGTAGGCCTGGTGGCCGGCGGTGCTCCCCAGGAAGAAGACGTGGCCCCAGCCGCTCTGCCGCACGAAGGGCAGTGCGGCGCGGATGGTCTTCACCACGCCCTCCACGTTGGTGCGCAGCATGGCCTCCATGTCGGCGTCTGGGATCTCCCAGATCTTGTGCAGGCCCGAGGCCAGGCCGGCGTTGGCGACGACCACGTGCAGGCCCCCGAGGGCCCCGGCGCCGGCCTTCACGAAGGCCTCCACGCTCGCCGTGTCCCGCGTGTCCACGCGGCCCGCGAAGGTCCTCACGCCGTGCTTCTCCGCCAGCTCCCGTGCCAGGGCCTCACCCCGCCCCAGGCGCCGGGCGCCCAGGATCAGGTGGCAGCCGCGCTCCGCCAGCAGGCGGGCCGTGGCCTCGCCGAAGCCGGCAGAGGCACCCGTGATGAGGACGATGGGATGCTCGGGGCGCATGGGGTCTCCTGGAAGGCGAGTGTCATCTTCTCACCGGCGTTGACTGGAGAGGGATGGGGCCGCCAGTCTGTGATCTGGACCACCCATGCGACGCGCCACAGCCCTCCTGCTGCCCTTGATCGCCCTCGGCTGTGCCCGTCCTCTGGTGGTGCGCCCGCCCGAAGAAACCCAGCGGCAGGCTCCCAGCGGGGCCATGGTGGAAGCCCTCCGGCGCCTCGGGCGTCCGGGGGACTGGCTGGTGCGCCGCGGCTACCACGGCACGGACGACGCCATCTCGGCCCTCACCCACAGCCCCTTCAGCCACGCGGCCATCCTGGACCTTGAGCGGGACCAGGTGGTGGAGGCGGACGGCCGCGGCGGCGTCCACACCACGCCCCTGGCGGACTTCGCCCGGGCGAGCCACCGGGTGTGGCTCCTGAGGCCACGCTGGTCCAGCCCGGAGCGGGGGGCGGAGGCGGTGCGCTCGGCCCGCTCCCTGGTGGGGAGGACCTACGACTTCACGGGGCTGGCGGGGCTCAACGCGCGGGACCGCTACTACTGCAGCGAGCTGTGCGTGGAGGTGTACCGTCCCTGGATTCCCAGGGGCACGCACATTCCCCCCGTGATCCCCCCGGGGCACATGCACGACTGGGCCACCGTCTGCTGGGACAGCGGTCCCCGGGACTGACGGGATGTGATGGGGTTCGCCCCCCTTTTGCTTGAAGGGCGGGCTCTTGAGCTTCCACACTGGCCTCACGTCGCGGGGCGGTTCCCTTGCGCCTGCGCCGTCCCCTTCCCGGAGCCTTCCATGACCATCCAGCTCAAGGACCTCGGCAAAGCCGTTCTGGAAACCGAATACGCCGTGCGCGGCGCCATCGTGGCCCGGGCCCAGGAGCTCGAGCGCGAGGGGCGCGAGATCATCTACTGCAACATCGGCAACCCCCAGGCCCTGGACCAGAAGCCCCTCACCTACGGCCGCCAGGTGCTGGCCCTCTGCCAGTACCCCGCCCTGATCGACCAGGCGCCCCAGCTCTTCCCCAGCGACGTGCTGGCCACCGCCAAGGCCATCCTGAAGGGCACCAAGCACGGCGTGGGCGCCTATTCCGAGAGCAAGGGCGTCCGCTTCATCCGCGAGGCCGTGGCCCAGTTCATCCGGGAGCGGGACGGCATCGAGGCCGATCCCGAGGCCGTCTACCTGACCGACGGCGCCAGCAAGGGGGTGCAGACGGCCCTGCGCATCCTCATCAGCGGCCCCAACGACGGGATCATGATCCCCATCCCCCAGTACCCGCTGTACAGCGCCACCATCACCCTCTACGAGGGCAAGCAGGTGGGCTACTACCTGGACGAGGCCCACAACTGGAAGCTCAGCAAGGCCATGCTGGAGGAGAGCCTCCAGGAGGCCAGGCGCTTCGGGGTGACGGTGAAGGCCATCTGCGTGCTGAACCCCGGCAACCCCACGGGCAGCGTGCTGGACCGCGACAACATCGCCATGGTCATCGACTTCGCCAAGGAGCACGGCCTCGCGATCCTGGCGGACGAGGTCTACCAGGAGAACATCTACCTGCCCACCGACCGCTTCGTCTCCTTCGCCAAGGTCATGGTGGAGAAGGGCGAGAAGGACGTGAGCCTCTTCAGCTTCCACAGCTGCTCCAAGGGCTTCCTGGGCGAGTGCGGCCAGCGCGGCGGCTACATGGAGATCCGCAATATCCCCGAGGACGTGGTGGCCCAGATCACCAAGCTGCAGAGCGTGAGCCTCTGCTCCAACCTCACGGGCCAGGTGGCCACCTACTGCATGGTGCGCCCGCCCAAGGCCGGCGAGCCCAGCTTCGACCTCTACGTGAAGGAGCGGGACGGCGTCCTGAACGAGATGAAGAAGCGTGCCGTGATCCTGGCCGAGGGGCTCAACCAGGTGCCCGGCGTGCAGTGCAACGTGGTGGCCGGCGCCATGTATGCCTTCCCCCAGATCAAGCTGCCCGAGGGCCGCACGGACAACGAATACTGCATGGCCCTCCTGGAGGCCACGGGCATCTGCGTGGTGCCCGGCACCGGCTTCGGGCAGGTGCCCGGCACGGCCCACTTCCGCACCACGATCCTGCCCCCCACCGACAAGATGAAGGAGGTCGTGGCGCGCTTTGCCGCCTTCCACGCCTCCTACAAGTAGGCGTAAGATCGCATCCGCCAGGGAGCCCGGCTTCGTGCCGGGCTCCTTCGCGAGTACGGACCCCGCACGGAAGGAGCCCCATGCCCCATCTCACCGCCCTCGAATGGTTCGGCTACGCCGCCTCCGTGATCGTGGCCGTCTCCCTCACCATGAGCTCCATCGTGAGGCTGCGCTGGTACAACCTCGTGGGAGCTGCCGCCTTCTCCACCTACGGCTTCCTCATCCACGCCTACCCCGTGGGGGTGCTCAACGGCTTCATCGCCCTGGCGGACATCTACTACCTGGTCCGCATGTACTCCGTGAAGGAGCGCTTCCAGCTCGTGCGCGTCCCCTCGGACTCCGAGTACCTGGGCTGCTTCTTCGAGGCGCACCGGGAGGAGATCCGCCGCATCTTTCCCCGCTTCGACTTCCGGATGGACGAGGGCCGGGTGGCCTTCTACGTCCTGCGGGACCTCGTGCCTGCCTGCGTCTTCGTTGGCACGCCGGTCGGGGACGGCACCCTGGAGGTGGACCTGGACTTCGTGGTGCCCGCCTACCGGGACTTCAAGCCGGGCGCGTATCTCTTCGGGGAGCGGCTGGCGCTCTTCCGGGACCTGGGCTTCCGGCGCCTGCAGGCCCGGGCCTGCGACCGCGCCCACGGGGCCTACCTCCGCCGCGTGGGCTTCCAGCCCGCCGGCGAGGAGGAGGGCTGCGCCCTCTTCGTGCGCGAGCTGGACTGAGCCCGGCTGGCGTCCCGCCCCCCCCACCGGGGGGGGGGCCGGGGCCCCCCGCGCCGCCCGGGGGGGCGCCGGGCGCGTCCACCAGGCGGTAGAGGGCGGGATCGTGGGCCTTCAGGGCCGCCCGGGTGGTGACGGGGCGCTCCGCGCCCAGGGGGCAGTGCCCGTCCCCGCCCGCGTCGAAGTAGGCGGTCACGCCGGAGACCCAGTAGGCCGCGTGGTCCCGGTCCGCCGGCGTGCCCTTCCACAGGCCGCGTCGGGAGGCACGGGCGAAGGCGGCCTGCAGCTCCCGCGCGAAGCGCAGGTCCATCCGTCGCACGCCCAGTTCGTTCTGCTGGCGCTCCGTCCGGCGCTCGAAGGCGGGGTCCACCGGGCGCCGGGCGAGCACGAGCATGGCCCGGGCGAAGGCGCTGATCGTGGCGCACTCCCCCGCGAAGGGGTCGCCCGGCTGCCCGAGGACGTTCTCCTCGGGCACCACCAGCAGCTTCCGGACCGGATCGTCGTCCACGTAGCGCAGGTCGTCCGCGCCCGCCTCCCGGGCCGTGCCCCGGTACTCCGGCAGCGCGTGCAGGGCTTCGCCGGGGCCGAGCACCACCAGGCGGTAGCCTTCCGCGAGGAGGCCCTTGAGCAGGTCGTGCCGGTAGGCGAAGAGCCTGCGGATCGTGTCGTTGGCCCTGAGCAGGGCGGCGTCGCTGGCGCGCGCGGTGCCCAGCACGGGGAACTCCCGGGCGCAGGTGTACTTCGCGTAGGCCGGGTCGGCCCTGAGGGCCGCCGGCGGGGCCGTGACGGAGGGCTGGAGGCGCAGCGTGCGCTTCACGAAGGCGTAGGTCTCGGGGGCGTAGCGGGCCAGGGCCTCCCGGGTGGCCACGGGGCCGTGGTTCCAGTTGTTGGGGCGCTCGCAGTCGAAGTACATCGTGACCGCCTCCGCCCAGTGCTCCGCGGCGTTGGTGGCGGCGTAGCTGCCCTCGAAGAGGCGGTTCCTGCGGGCGCGTGCGTGGAGGGCCTGCAGCTCCCGCTGCCAGCCCGGGTCCATGCGGGTGAGGATGGCGTCGATGGTGTGGGCGAACTCGTGCACGGCCACGCTCATGTCGTCGTAGCGGTCGCCGGGAAGACCCAGGAGGTTCTCCTCCCCGAAGCTCGTCACGTCGTCGCCTCCGGTGCCGCGCACGCGCTCGTTCCAGAAGGCGGGGTCCGGCGTGTCGCGGTATTCGGGGAGCTCGGTGTAGACCTCGTCCTTTCCGATGATGAGCAGGCGCGTGCCGAAGTCCGCCATGGCCTTCAGCACGTCGGGCCGTCCCTCCAGCACGCGGCTCACCAGCTCGTGGGCCCGCAGGAGGGCCGCATCCTCCACGGCGGCCGATGCGAGCACCGGCACGCCCTGGATGTCGACGCTCTTGCGGTAGAAGGCGCGCACCGCCTCCCGGTGCTTCGCTTCGACCCGCGCCAGGAGGGCTTCCGAAGGGGACGCCACCCGGGGCGGCTCCGCGGACAGGCCGGCGGCCAGGAGCAGCACGAGGGCGGGAATCCGGGCTTCCGTGGCGCCTCCGCTACTTCGACCGGGGCGTGACGCCCAGGAGGTGGCGCACGAAGAAGTCCTTCAGGCGCCGCTCCACGTGGGGAATGCGCATGGTGCCGTGGTCGGAGCCGGGCACCACGAGCATCTCGAAGTCCCGGTCCGCCTTCACCAGGGCGTCCACCACCTGCATGGTGGACGCGGGGTCCACGTTGGTGTCCATCTCGCCCACCAGCAGGAGCAGATCGCCCTCGAGCTTCGGCGCGTTCACCACGTTGCTCTGCGCGGCGTAGTGCGGCCCCACGGGCCAGCCCATCCACTGCTCGTTCCACCAGACCTTGTCCATGCGGTTGTCGTGGCAGCCGCAGTCGGAGACGGCCGCCTTGTAGAAGGTGCCGAAGGCCAGCAGGGCGCGCAGGGCTTCCTGCCCCCCGGCGCTGCCGCCGAAGATGCCCACCCGCTCCAGGTCCATGGCCGGGTCCTTCGCGGCGGCGGCCTTCATCCAGAGGATGCGGTCGGGGAAGCCCGCGTCGCCCAGGTTCTTCCAGCACACGTCCTGGAAGGCCTTGGAGCGGTGGCTCGTGCCCATGCCGTCGATGGAGACCAGGATGAAGCCCAGCTCGGCCATCTCCGCGTGCAGGGGCCGCTGGCCGAAGGCCTTGGGCACGAAGGCGCCGTGGGGCCCCGCGTAGATGTACTCGATGACGGGATAGCGCCGCGACGGGTCGTAGGTGGAGGGGCGGTAGAGGACGCCGTGGATGTCGGTCTTCCCGTCCCGTCCCTTGGCGGTGAAGCGTTCCGGCGCCCTCCAGCCGCCCTTCTCCAGGGCGGCGGTGTCCCAGCGCTCCAGCTCGGCCACCTTCGCGCCGTCGGACACGCGCCGCAGCTCCGCCACGGGCGCCCGGTCCACCCGGGACCAGAGATCCACGAAGTGGGTGCGCGCCCTGTTGAGGGTGACCGCGTGCGTGCCGTCGCCCTCGGTGAGCACCCGCAGGTCCGAGCCGTCGAGCTTCACCGAGACCAGGTGCAGGTAGTAGGGATCCTGGCCGGGCACGACACCGCCGGCCAGCAGCAGCACCCGCCGGGCCTTCGCGTCCACATCCAGCACCTTGCGCACGACCCATGCGCCCTGCGTGATGGGGTTCTTCACGGCGCCGCTCCGGCTGTCCACCAGGTAGAGGTGGTTCCATCCGCTGCGCTCGCTCATCCACACCAGCTCGTGGGTCTCGTCCAGGAAGTCCAGGAACTGCTTGCCGGAGTAGTCGATGAAGGTGCCGCTGCGCTCGTCCACCACGGCGCGGGAGGCGCCCGTGGCGGCGTCCACCGCGATCACCTTGAGGGCCTGGTGGCCCCGCTGGTTGTAGACGTAGAAGAAGCGGCTGGCGTCCTTTGCCCAGTGGATGTCCAGGTCGTCCTGGTAGTGGAAGAAGGGCGCGGGGGCGAGGGTCTCGTCCGCCGGGAAGACGCGCTTCCGGACCGGATCGATCAGCACCGGGCGCACGACGGGGAGCGGATCGCCGGGCTTGGCGTAGTCCAGCACGTGCACCCGGGGCTCCCGCTGGTCCTTCGGCGAGGACTCCACGAAGCTCACCCGGTGCACGGGCACCACGGTGCTGCGCTGGGCCACGAGCTTTTGGCCGTCAGGGCTCCAGTCGAGGACGCCGGTGTAGGGGTGCGCGCTGTCCCCGTCCGTGGTGCGGAAGAGCTCTGCTCCGGAGGCACCGCGCACCACGATGTTGGAGGCCTGGAGCTGGGCGACGCGCAGGCCGTCGGGGCTGCGCACGGGTGCGCTCGTGCGCCGGGAGGGCAGGTCGTCGTACTCCCCGCGCGGCGCGGGACGCTCCGCGGGAGGCTTCGCGGCCTCCAGGGCGCCCTTGGGGTGGAAGAGGAACCAGCCCGCCTCGGTTCGGAAGCGCAGATCCCCGTCCTTCCCCTCGAAGAGGATCTCCTCCAGGGGCAGCCTGGCCGCATCCACGGGCTTCCCGCCCGCCTTCGCCAGGGCCGCCGCCAGGCGCGCGTGGTCGAAGGCGGGGCGCTTGCGCCCGTCCAGCCCCACGCGGATCCAGCCGCGCCGGCCCTCCGCCTCGTCCTTCCGGTACCAGAAGGAGTGCCCGTCCTCGCTCCACACCGGGCGCAGCTGCATGCGGGACGTCTCGGACTGCACGAGCTCCTTCATGCGCGCGGCGCGCGCGTAGTCCTCGCGGGTGCCCTGGGCGAGGAGGGCGCCGCCGAGGCAGGCCGCCGCGAGGAGGATTCTGGGTCGCATGGGGACTCCGGAAGGCAGGATCAGAAAGAGGCGTGCTCGGTGCGGCGGATGATCTCCTCCTGCAGCTCCGCGGAGCAGTCCACGAAGTAGTCGGAGTAGCCCGCCACGCGCACGATGAGGTCCCGGTGCGCCCCGGGGTTGGCCTGGGCCTCGCGCAGGGTCTCGGCGCGCACCACGTTGAACTGCACGTGGTGGCCGTCCAGCTTGAAGTAGGTGCGCACCAGGTGGTGGAGGCCGTCGATGCCCGCGTCCCCCTCCAGCAGGGAGGGCGTGAACTTCAGGTTCAGCAGCGTGCCGCCCGTCTTGACGTGGTCCATCTTCGCGGCGGAGCGCAGCACCGCCGTGGGACCGCAGCGGTCCGCGCCCTGCACGGGGCTGATGCCCTCCGAGAGGGGTTCGCCCGCGCGCCGCCCGTCCGCCGAGGCCTGGCACACCTGGCCGAAGTAGACGTGGCAGGTGGTGGGCAGCATCTCCAGGCGGTAGGCCCCGCCCTTGCCGTTGGGGCGGCCGTCGATGGCCTCGAAGAGGAAGCGGAAGGCGCGGAGCATCAGCCCGTCGGCCGCCGCGTCGTCGTTGCCGTACTTGGGGCTCCGGTGCAGCAGGCGTTGGCGCAGGAGCTCGTCGTCCCGGAAATCCCTGTCCAGGGCCTCCACGAAGGCGGGAAGCGCAAGCGCGCGCTGCTCGAAGACCACCTGCTTCAGGGCCGCCAGGCTGTCGGCCAGGCTTCCGATGCCCACGGCCTGGAGGAAGGTGTTGTTGTAGCGGGCCCCTCCGGCGTTGTAGTCCCGTCCCTTCGCGATGCAGTCGTCCGTGAGCACGGAGAGGAAGGGCGCGGGCATGCGCGTGGCGTACATGCGCTCGATGAGCTGGTTGCCGCGGATCTTCAGGTCCAGGACGTGCCGTGCCTGGGCCTCGAAGGCCGAGAAGAGCGCGTCGAAGTCGGGGAAGGTCGCCGGGTCGCCGGTGCGCGGCCCCAGCTGGCGGCCCGTGCGCGGGTCGCGCCCGTCGTGGAGGGCGAGCTCCAGGAGCTTCACCAGGTTCACGTAGCCCGTGAGGATGTAGGCCTCCTTGCCGAAGGCGCCCACCTCCACGCAGCCCGAGCAGCCGCCCTCCCGGGCGTCCTCCAGGGTCTTGCCCTGGCGCAGCTGCTCCTCCACCACCGCGTCCGCGTTGAAGAGGCTCGGGAAGCCGTACCCCTTCCGGATCACGCGCAGGGCGTGCTTCAGCAGGTTGTCCGGCGTCTTGCGCGACACCTGCACGTTGCTGCTGGGCTGGAGCAGGTGCATCTCCTCGATGACCTCCAGCAGCAGGTGCGTGACCTCGCTGCTGCCGTCGCTTCCGTCGGGCAGGAGGCCCGCCAGGTTCAGGTTGGCGAAGTCCGTGTAGGTCCCGCTCTCGGCGGCGGTCACGCCCACCTTGGGGGGGGCGGGGTGGTTGTTGAACTTCACGAAGAAGCACTCCAGCAGCTCCTTCGCCCCTTCCCGCGTGAGCGTGCCCTCCGCAAGGCCCCTGGCGTAGAAGGGCGCGAGGTGCTGGTCCAGGTGCCCGGGGCTGAAGGCGTCCCATCCGTTCAGCTCGGTGATCACGCCCAGGTGGCAGAACCAGTAGGCCTGCAGGGCCTCGTGGAAGTCGCGGGGCGCGTGGGCGGGCACGCGGCGGCAGACCTCGGCGATGCGGCGCAGCTCCGCGGCGCGATCCGGATCTGCCGTGGGCGCGAGAGCTTCCGCCGCTTCGGCGTGGCGCTCGGCGAAGCGGATGCAGGCGTCGATGGCGATCAACATGGCGCGGAGCTGCTCCCGCTTGTCCAGGGCCTCCGGGTCCTGCGCGAAATCGAGGGCCGTGATGGCGCGCTCGGCCTCCCCCCGGAAGGCCAGCAGGCCCCGTCCGTAGATCTTGCCGTCCAGCACGGTGTGGCCGGGGGCGCGCTGTTCCATGAACTCCGTGAAGAGGCCCGCCCCGTAGGCCTCGTGCCATTCCGGGGGCAGCTCGCGGAAGATCTGGTCGCGCAGGCTGCGGCCGCGCCAGTAGGGGATGACTTCCCGGGCGTAGACCTCGATCATGCCCGGCTCCACCCGGTAGCGGGTCTTGGGGCGGCCGTCGAGGATGCGCAGGTCCTCCTCGGAGTGGCAGGTGAGCTCCGGGTAGGTGGGCACGGCCTTGGGCTTCGGGCCGCGCTCGCCCACGATCAGCTCGTCCTCCCCGATCCAGACCGTCTTGTGCTCGCAGAGGTGCCGGAAGGTGAGCGCCCGCATCACGGGAACCGAGTGGAGCCCGAGCTGCTCCCGGGTGAAGGCGGTCACGAGCAGGGCCCGCTCCGGGCTGAGGGTGGGCTCCGTGTCCAGGCTCTGTTGGCGCAGCCGGGCGGTGCGTTCGTTCATGCGCGGCCTCCGATCGTGACCTCGAGCCCCTGGGCCCGGAAGGTGTGGGCGATGGCGTCCATGCGCTCCGGCGCGGGTGTCTCCAGCGCGCCGAGCGTGTTGGAGCACCCCAGGCGCGCGGCCTTGGGCACGCCGGTGGCGTGGTAGGGCAGCAGGTCCACCCTCCGCACGCCGGGCGTGTGCGCGGCCAGGCGGGCCGTGGCCTCCAGGTTGGCCGCGTCGTCGTTGCACCCGGGCACGACGGGAACGCGGATCCAGATGGCCGGATGCACGCGGGAGAGGGCCGCCAGGTTGGACAGGATGAGGGCGTTGGAGCGCCCCGTGAGCTCCCGGTGCCGGATGTCGTCCAGGTGCTTCAGGTCGAAGAGCACCAGGTCCACGCGCGCCGCCACCCGCAGCAGCGTGTCCTCCAGCGCGAAGCCGCAGGTGTCCAGGGCGGTGTGCACACCCTCCTCCCGGAGGTGATCCGCGAGGCCGGCCACGAAGGGGGCCTGCAGGAGGGGCTCGCCGCCGGAGAAGGTCACGCCGCCCCCCGACTGGTCGAAGAAGGGGCGGTCCCGCAGGAGCTCCTCCAGGAGCTGCGCGTCCGTGGCGCGGCGCCCCACGCGCTCCCGCGCGCCCGTGGGGCAGGCCTCCGCGCAGGCGCCGCAGCGGGTGCAGGCGCCCGGATGCGCGCAGGCCCGCGCGCAGGCGCCGCAGTGCAGGCAGCGGGCCTCTTGGGTCCACAGCTCCGGCGCGGGAGCCTGGCTCTCGGGGTTGTGGCACCAGCGGCAGGAGAGGGGGCAGCCCTTCAGGAAGACCGTGGTGCGCAGGCCGGGGCCATCCTGCAGGGCGAAGCGCTGCACGTTGAAGACGAGGCCCTCCATCGCCTCAGGCACGGAGGGCCTCCACCTCGTCGGCCGTGCGGGGCTTGGGGGGTCCCAGCAGGCGCGGGCCCTGCGGGGTCACCAGGAAGGCCTCCTCGATGCGGATGCCGCCGAAGCCGCGGAAGGCCTCGACCTTCTCGTAGGCGATGAAGGCGCGGAAGCGCCCTTCGGCCCGCCAGCGATCCAGGAGCTCTGGGATGACGTAGACGCCGGGCTCCACGGTGAGCACGAAGCCGGGCTCCAGGGGCCGCGCCAGGCGCAGGGACTTCAGGCCGAACTGGGTGCTCTTCTCCGCGCCCGCGTGGCCCGCCCACCGCTCGCCCAGGTCCTCCATGTCGTGCACGTCCAGGCCCATCAGATGGCCCAGGCCGCACTGGAAGAAGAGGGCATGGGCGCCTTCGGCCACGGCCTCGTCCGGATCCCCCTTCATCAGTCCGAGCGCCTTCAGCCCCTCCACCAGCGTGCGGCAGGCCAGGAGGTGCACGTCCCGGAAGGGGATGCCGGGCCGGAGGGCACCGGCCGCCGCCAGGTGGGCCGACAGGACGACCCCGTAGAGGTCCCGCTGGCGCGCGCCGAAGCGCGGGGACACCGGGAAGGTGCTGGTGAGGTCCCCCGCATAGTGCCGCGCCGTCTCCGCCCCGGCGTCCAGCAGGAAGAGCTGGCCCGCCTCCAGCGTGTTCCCATGCGCGTGGTTATGCAGGGTCTCGCCGTGCACCGTGGCGATGACGGGGAAGGCGGTGCGCCCGCCCGCGGCTTCGGCGATCTCGCCCACGCGGGCGGCGATCTCCGCCTCGCGCAGGCCGGGCCGGGCCATGCGCATGGCCGCCAGCTGCATCTCCACGGAGGTGGCGGCGGGGGGCTCGATCTCCGAAACCTCGCAGGCCTCCTTGCGGAGGCGCAGCTCCACCACGGCCTGGAGGAAGGGCAGGGAGGCGCGCGCGGCCTGCTCGGCGGGGGGAATTCCCAGCAGCTCCAGCAGGCGCAGGCGGTTCTCAGGGCGGTAGGGCGGCAGGAGGTGGATGGGCCGTCCCGCGTCCCTGGCCTCCGCCAGCAGGTCGGCCAGGGCGGCGGCGGGGGCACTTGCGGAAACGCCCGCCCGGGCGGCGCGCTCCGCCACGGTGGGCCGTGGCCCCGTCCACACGATGTCGTCCAGGGTGAGGTCGTCGGCGAAGAGGGTCGTGCCGTCCGCGTCCAGGTCCATCACGGCCGCGAAGCCGGGCTCGTCCACCCCCAGGAAGTACAGGAAGCTGCTGTCCTGGCGGAAGGGGTAGGTGTTGTCCGCGTAGTTCATGGGGGCCTCCTGGTTGCCCAGGAAGAGCAGGAGGCCGCGCTGCTCCCTCATCAACTCCGCCAGGCGGCGGCGCCTTGCCTCGTAGACGGACGCAGGGAACATGGGGAGCTCCTCACAGCTAAAACAGGATATCTGATATATCAGAAAGGACCAAAGGGGATTCCCGGAAGCCCGACATGGGCTGTGGCCGCTCCGAGGCGCTGAAGGCGCCCCGGGGTCAGGGCAGGGTCCAGCGGGTCATCACGGGCAGGTGATCCGTGGTGCTGGTGGCGTAGTCGGAGAGGTACTGATCGGCGCGGAAGGCCTTGGCGGAGCCCGCGACGTAGGCCCCCGCGAGCTCGCTGGTGGCGATCTGGTGGTCCACCGCGCCGCTGTGGGTGACCATGGTGGCGATGCCGGCGTCCGACAGCGCCTTGGTGGGCGTGAGGTAGTTCGCCGTGTCGGCCACGAAGTTCTGGTACGGCGAAGGCTGGCCGCTGGTGATGGAGGCGTCCAGGTCGTCGTTGTAGTCGCCGAGGACGAAGACCTTGTCGTTTGCACGCACGGTGTCCAGGTACTGCTTGAGGGCCGCGGAGGCGTTCAGGCGGCGCTGGTAGCTCTGGGCATCGCTGTAGGCCTTGGCGTGGAAGCAGATCACGTAGACGGTGTGGGTGCTTCCACCCTGGGTGATCTGGAAGCAGGCCTCCAGGGGCGGACGCCCGGCGAAGTCGCTGTTGTGGTCGACGAGGATCAGCCGGGCGCTCTGGAGGGTGGCCAGGCCCGTCTTGAAGACCAGGGCCACCTTCTGCTCGCCGCCGGTGTAGTAGGCGGAACCGTAGGTGACGGCGGCATCGCTGGCCAGCAGGCCCGCATAGCCGGGAAGTCCCTTCAGGAGCGTCTGGAAGGCGGAGGCGTCCACCACCTCCTCCAGGCCCCAGAGGTCGCAGTCCGTCCCCGCGATGACATCGCGGACGTTCTGAAGCTGCCGGCCCTCGTCGATGGGGCCGTGCTCCGTGTCGCCGAACCAGTCCACGTTCCAGGCGGCCACGTCCAGGGTGGCGGCGCTGCCCTGGGCGGGGACGGCGGTGCCCTGGCCCGGGACGGGGACGTCGCTGTTGCCGTCCCCCTTGCCCCCGCAGGCCAGCAGGAGGACGAGGGCGGCGCAGGCCAGGGCCTGCGGAAGGAGGGCGCGGCGGGGGGTGGCCATGGGTTCCTACTCGGTGCGGTCGCTCTGGTAGTAGAGCTTCACGAAGGGCTCCTGCACGGTGAAGGACCAGTGCACGTCCCGGTGGTACGCGGCGGCCTCCTCGAAGGCGCCGGCCTCCAGGCGCTCCAGGAGGTGGGCGTGCTCCTGGACCGAGCGCTCCTCCCAGTGCTTCAGGAAGACCTTGCGGCGGGGCCAGTCGTAGAGACGCTGCTTGAGGGAGTGGGCCAGGGCCGCCATGCGGGGGTTGCCGCAGGCCTCCAGGAAGACGTCGTGGAAGGCGAGGTTGGCGGCGTAGAAGCGCTCGGTGTCCCCGGCCCGCAGGGCCTGGCGCATGGTGCGGTTCTCGGCCTTCATGGCGGCGAGCTGCTCCTTCCCCAGCCGCGGCCCCGCGGCCACCAGCGCGGCGGATTCGAGGGCCCCCACGATCTGGTAGAGGTTGCGGATCTCGTCGAGGCCGAGCGGCTTCAGGCGGAAGCCCCGCCGGGGCAGGATCTCCACGAAGCCCTCCACCTCGAGCTGGAGCAGGGCATCCCTCAGGGGCGTGCGGCTGATGCCCAGGTGGCCGGCGAGGGCGTTGAGGTCGAGGAAGGCCCCCGGCTGCAGCCCGCCGCTGGCCATCTCCCCGCGCAGGTAGTCGTAGACCTGCTCCCGCAGCGAGCGGGTCTGGAGCACGGGCCGGGACGGCTGGGCGGAGGGAGTCGGCATGGGGCCACCTCCTCCCAGCAGGCCACGGCCCGCCGGGAGCTTCAAGAGCCTACTCCAGCGTCACGGTCAGGCCCGGGCTCTCGTGGAAGCCCTTGGAGGCCACTTCCGCGCCCTTCCACAGGGCCCAACCGGCGAGGCCGCGGGGGTAGCTGCGGGTCATGCGCCAGAGCTGGGTGCGGGTGTTGGCGCTGAAGACGTACACCGTGCGCCGCGGATTCCAGGGGTTGGGCATGGCGAAGGCCACGCCGTCGTCCGGGGCGGCATAGAGGCGGCCCTGGAAGCGGAAGAAGCCGTCCCCGAAGGCGACGGGCAGGGCGTGTTCCCGGGCCATGCGCGCCAGCAGGGCGTTCGACTCGATGCCGCCGAAGAGCACGAGGTCGCGCTCCCGGAGCTCCTGTTCGGTCACCTCGGCGTCGGCCCGGAGCTCGGGCAGCACCTCGGTGAAGGTGTCGGCCACCTGGTCCCGGAAGGCGGTGGCGAGGCTGCGGTTGGCCTCGACCTCGCGGGAGGTGCCCGGAACGAAGAGCAGCTTCTCCCAGGCGTCGAGCAGGTTCGGCAGGGTGGCGGGGGGCATCGAGGCCACGGGCACCTCGTGGCCGGCGTTCAGGGTGACGCGCAAGGGCTTCTCCGCCACCCGGAAGGTGGCGCGGGTCTCGGAGCCCTTCACCTCCAGCCGCTCCAGCGTGCGGCCCTTGGCGGTGGCGATCTCCACCGTGGCCACGAAGGGATAGGCGTCGCCCCGCTGGCGCACCGTGACGTCCACCTCGTGGCCCTGCTCCGTCCGGCTGGTGCGGACCTCCAGGGTGGGGTCGGGCAGGCCGGTGCGTTCCAGCCAGGGCAGCAGCAGGGGGCGCAGGTCGCGGCCCGCGGCTTCGGAGGCGAGCTTCAGCAGCTCCTCGGTGTGCGCGGGCTTTCCGGCGCAGCGGGCGTGCACCTGGGCCATGACCTTGGAGAAGGCGGCGTTGCCCAGCCAGAGGCGGAGCTGGTGCAGCGCGAAGGTGCCCTTGATGCGGGGCATCTGGTAGGCGCCGTAGCGGTCGTAGGCCGTGCGGGTCTTCAGCGGCGCCTCCTCCGCCTCCCGCTGGGCCAGGAAGCGGTAGCGGGCGTTCAGGTCCGCCAGGGCCTCCGACTGGGCGGCAAAGGCCTTGGCGGGGTCCTCGGGCAGGCGCTTGAGGATCCCGTGGTAGGCGGCGTCGCCACTGGAGAACCAGTTCTCCGCGTCGGAGGCGGGGAAGACGGTGCCCGTCCACAGGTCCTTCCGGTCGAAGGCGGCCATCTCCTTCACCCGGCTGGTGTCCAGGGGACCGGGCGCCGGGGCGGCGGCTTCCTTCGGAGCGCCGCGGCGGGCCTCGGCGAGCCTGGCCGCCACGAAGACGGGGCTGAAGGTGGCGTAGCCGTGGGTGAGGTGCGGCGTGGCGTGGGGCAGATCGGGCACATAGCGCCCGCCCACCCACTTCTCCCGGTGGGTGGTCTTGCCCTGGTGGGCGATGAACATCAGTTGCTCGGCCATCTCGGCGGTGGTGAGCTTGCCGTCGCAGGCGTGGGGCCGCTGGATGGGGCTGCTCGCCCACACGCGCACGGCGCCCTCCAGGTCCAGCTTCTCCTTTCCGAGGCCGCGGTACATCTCCTGGAAGGCGATGTCGCGGTTCCAGGTGTTGAAGGCCAGGTCCACGGGGGCGGCGTCGGCGGTCTGGATGTACTCCTTGCGCACCTCCAGGTCCCGGTTGTTGTTGTTGGCCCAGATGAAGTCCTTCAGGTCGCCCGGGGTGTCCGCGGGATGCCCCTTGCTGCCCGTGCGCCACAGGCGGGTGGCGCGGGTGCCCAGCAGCAGGCAGGCGCCCTCGTCGGTCCTCGCGTCGGCCACGGTCCAGTCGTTGGTGTAGAGGCCGTTGTTCCGCTCCTTCATGAGCGCGGCGAAGGCGTCGATGCTGTCGGCGTACTGGGCCGCCTTGCGGATGCGGTTGCTCTGGGGCGTGCCCTCGGGCTGGAAGGGCGTCTGCCCCACGGTGGTCTCGCCGATCACCAGGCCCGCGCCGTTCAGGTACCAGTCCGCGCCGCTGTGGATGCCGCCCGGGAAGGTCTGGTACACGAGGCGGTGGCCGCGGGTGGGCACCACGTCGCACACCACCTTCCAGTCGGTGCCGGTGTAGCCCGCCCACATGAACATCTGGCCCATGATGAAGCGGCCGTTCTTCGTGGCGCTCTTCGTGGCGATGAAGGAGCTGCACTTGCTGCGGTTCGCGGGCACGGCGGCCTCGTCCTCCGCCTTGGCGAAGCTGCGCCCCGTGAGGGGGTTCGGCGTCACGTGCAGGGCGCTCTCCAGGTAGTCCAGGTCGATGGCGCTGTTCATGGCCACCACGTCCAGCAGGTCCACGGGCCGGCCCCAGGCCTTGGCGCCGGCCTTCGCGGCGCCCTCGGCGATGCCCTTCATCTCCTCCAGGAACTCCACGTCGAACTTGCGCAGGAAGAGGGCGTCGCACATGGTGCGGGCGCGGTCCCAGGCCCGGCGGGGCTCCTTGGCGTCCTTGCTGATGGCGAGCTTCTCCAGGGCCACCGCCAGCTCCCGGGCCATGAGCTCGCCGTGCTGGAAGCCCCGCGCGAAGGGCGCGCCCTCGATGTGCAGGAAGGTCCACCCGCTGTCCTCGTAGCGGAAGCCGGGGCCCGACCAGGTCACGCGCTCCAGGGGGATCGCCTCGCGGATGTCCTCGACCTTCTCCAGCCGCACGTCGTCAAAGAAGGCGCTGCCCTCGGCTTTGCCCGCGCGGCCCAGGTGGAGCTGCACCCGGTCGCTGGCGGCGGTGGCGTAGAAGAGCACGGAGACGCGGCCCTCGTGGTCTGCGGCCACGGTGGGGCTCTGGTTGGTGAAGGGGAAGCTCTGCATGGACACGCAGGCGCCGAGTGGAGTGGGGTAGCGCGCCGCGGCGTCGGCCTTCACGCCCTTCGCCCGGATCCAGGCGCTCAGGCGGTACAGGTGGCCCACCTGCAGCTTCACCGCTTCGCCCTGTACCGTGGTCTCGGCGCCGCCCGCGGGGTTGGTCACCCGGAGCGCGGCGCCGCCCTCGGACCTGGCCTCGCCCGAGGCCTCGAGGCGGGCGCCGGGCGTCCTCAGGCTCCACCCCGCCGTTCCGCGCTCGAAGCCGGCGTTCGGCACGGGGACCGCCGCGGGAGGCTGCCCCGCGGCCAGGAGGAGGGGCAGGGTTCCGGAGAGCAGGACGGAGCAGGGGCGCATGGAGTCCTCCACCCTCCATTCCACCTTGCATCACAAGAAGAGGCAAGGGCGGACTTGCCTTGACACTCCCTGTCCAGGGGCGGGAAGCTGGGCCATTCATCCAACCTGGAGATGTCATGGCGGCCACCATCCGCACGGAAGGCCTCGTGGACCGCGAGCGCCTAAAGGAGACCCTGACCCTGTTGCGGGAGCACGCGGGCCGGGGCATCACCAAGGCCCAGCTCGCCAAGCGCCTGGGCGGCGTGAGCCAGCGCACGGTGGACCGCGCCATCGGCCTGCTGGAGGCCCAGGGGGCCCGCATCGACCGCCAGCGGCAGGGACGGCCCGCGGTGATCCACTTCTTCCTGCAGAAGGGGCCCGCGTGGGACGAGCACGTGAGCAGCGGCGCCCGCCTGGCCCTGCGCCTCGCCGCGCGGGTGCTGGCCCAGAGCGGCACCCTGCTGTGGGAGGAGGACATCCAGGCCCTGGAGGCCCTGGCCAGCGAGCACATGAGCAGCCGGGACCGCCGCCTCTTCGAGCAGCTCCAGGGCGCCCTGCGGGTGCAGGGCGGCGTGGAGGACCCCGTGGAGGACCCCGACGTGCTGGAGCCGGTTCTGCGCGCCCTGGAGGCTTCGAAGGAGCTGGAGGTGGACTACCAGGCGCCGGGGCGCCCCCGCAGCACGCGCACCGTGGTGCCCTACGCGCTCACCCACGACCTCTTCAGCGGCGGCGCCTTCCTGCTGGTGTGGGACGGCCACCGCCGGATGCCCCTCCACCTGCGCCTCTCCCGCATCTGCGGCGCGAAGGTGCTCGCCCGCGCCGGCGTGGTGCCCGATCCCCGGGTGATGGAGGCCGCGGCGGAAACCCAGATCGGCGGGTGGATCAGTGCGGACGCGCCCTTCGCGGTGCGGGCGCGGGTGCGGGGAACCGCCTGGGTGCAGGCCCTCAAGGAGGCGCCGCCGAACCTCCCCGCCTTCGAGGGGCGTCCCTCCCGGGACGGCGCGTCCATGGAGCTGAGCTTCCGCGCCAGCCACCCCAACGGCGCCCTGCGCTGGCTGCTGCAGTTCGGGGATGCCCTGGAGGTGCTGGAACCCGCGAGTCTTCGGGAGGCGATGCGGCGCAGCCTGGAGAAGGCCCTGGAACAGTACCGGTAGCTACTTCGCCGCCTCCGCTTCGGGCGGGCGCTTGCCGTGCATGAGCTCCACCACGGCCTGGTAGAGGCCGCGGCGGGTCTCGTGGCGCTTGAAGGCGCGGGTGATGTAGCGGGCCCGCAGCTCGATCCCGAGGGCCGTGGGCACCAGCTGGATGCCGGGCGTGGTGGAGAAGGCGCGCACCCGGTAGCGCCGGGCGGTCTTCTCCCACTCCCGCTCGGCTGCCTCCGCGTGGGCCTTCGTTTCCGCATCCACCAGCCTCTGCACGCCATCGAGCACGGCGTAGGGGTCCTGGTCGGGGGGGATGAGCACCTTCAGCTCGTCCCACATCCACTGGCCCGAGGTGGAGAAGTTGAAGTAGTGGCCCTCCATGGCGAAGCTGTTCACGAAGGCCACGCGGCGGCCGGTGGGGTGGCCCGAATCGCTCCAGCTTCCCGTCTCCAGGATCACCGTGCGCAGGAGGCCGATCTCCACCACCTCGCCGCCCACGCCCTTGATCTCCACCCAGTCGCCCACGCGGATGCCGTTGCGGCCCATGAGGACGAACCAGCCGAAGAAGGCCACGATGAAGTCCTTCAGGGCCACGGTGAGGCCGGCGCCCATCAGGCCGAGCACGGTGGTGGTCTGCCCCGGCATGCCCACCACCACGAAGACGATGGCCACGAGGCCGAGGACGCGCAGGACCAGCTTCACCACGGTGCGGTGGGTGCCCATGCGGAGCGTCTCCTCGGAGCGCACGCGCATGAAGAACTCCGCCAGGCGGTTCAGCAGGAAGACGCCCGCCAGGATGCCGGCGATGCCGAGCAGGGTCGTCATCAGCGCGTGCAGCGCCGTGCGCCGGTAGCCCTCCACCAGGGTCATCCAGGAGCCGTACACCTCCGCGAGCTCGCGCTCGTCCTGGCTGCGCCGCGCCATGGCGGAGAGGCGCCGCTGGGTCTGGGCGAAGCGCTTCAGGGTGTCCAGCGCCTCCTGGCGCGCCTCCTTCGTGCTGTCCTTGGCGCGGGCCAGGCTGGAGGCCTCCTCCTTGGCGGCGCTCCGGGCCTCCTTGTCCACATTGAGCCGCTGGGCCAGGCGCTGCTGGATGGAGGCCAGGCGCTGGATCTTCGCCTGGGCCTCCTGCTGGGCGCGTGCCAGCAGGACATGCTTCTGGCGCTGGAGCCTCCAGGCCTTGAAGCGGGCGAGGAGGCTGTGGGCCGGCAGGGTCTCCGCGGGGAGGGCGGCGGCGGTGGCGGCCGCGCTTTCCCGGTCGGCCGCTTCGTGGGCGGCCTTCAGGCGCCGGATGCGGGCCTGGGGGTCGCCGCCCACCCGCTCCAGGTTCTCGGAGGCCTCGGCCAGCTCGTCGCGGTCCAGCTCCAGCTGGGCCTTCGCCACCTCGATCTGGTCCTCCAGGCGGTCCTGGGTCTCGCCCGAGGCCTTGGCAAGCTGGGCTCCCAGGCGCTTGAGGAGCTTCTCGCCGTCGGCCACGGCGGCCTCGGCTGCGGCCTTGGCCTCCTGCAGGGCCTTCAGCTCGGGGCTCGGTGCGGGGGCGTTCTCGGCGGCGCTGCGCAGGGCCTCGGTGAAGGCCAGGTCCACGTCGTGGTTGGCCAGCCGCTCCGCTTGGCGCGCCAGGGCCTGCTCCGCCGCCGTGGCGGCGAGGGGCAGGAGCCTGCGTGCGGTCTGGAGGGGGGTCTGGTCCACCAGGCGTTCCCGGCGGGGCCTGCCCTCCTTCGAGGTGCCCTTCCCCTTGCCGGCCGCGGGTGCGGCGGCCTGGGCCGTTTCCTCGGCGGCCTGGGCGGGCTCGCGGGTGAGCAGGAAGCCGGTGGTGGCGCCTCCCAGCAGGAGGAGGAGCAGCAGGCCGACGATCCAGAGGCGCAGCTTCATGGGGAACTCCTGGGCTGTTGGGGCTACTGCGGGAGGCCGGCCAGATCCTCCAGGGCGGCCCGGCGGCCCGCGCGCCAGAGCTCCAGGAGCTGGTCCAGCAGGGCGCCGAAGCGGTCCAGGGGCATGGCGTTGGGGCCGTCGCTCAGGGCCCGCTCCGGGGCCTCGTGCACCTCGAAGAAGAAGCCGTCCACGCAGGTGGCCGCGGCACGGGCCAGGGTGGGGATCATCTCCCGCGCGCCGCCCGTGGCGTGGCCCAGGCCGCCCGGCTTCTGCACGCTGTGGGTGGCGTCGAAGAGCACGGGACAGCCCGTGCGGCGGAGGTGCGGGAAGCCCTGGAAGTCCACCACCAGGTTGCCGTAGCCGAAGCTGGAGCCGCGCTCCGTGACCCACACGGGGCCGTGGCCCTCCACGCTGCGCAGCTTCTCCACGCCGTGGCGCAGGTCCCAGGGGGCGAGGAACTGCCCCTTCTTGAGGTTCACGGGGCGGCCCGTGGCCGCAGCGGCCAGCAGCAGGTCGGTCTGGCGGCACAGGAAGGCGGGGATCTGCAGCACGTCCACCGCCTCCGCCGCGGCGGCGCACTGGGCGGATTCGTGCACGTCGGTCACCACGGGCACGCCCAGGCGCGCGCGCACCTCGGCCAGGATGTCCAGGCCCTCCGCGGGGCGCACGCCCCGGTAGCTGGACAGGGAGGTGCGGTTGGCCTTGTCGAAGCTGGCCTTGAAGACCATCGGGATGCCCCGGCGCTCCGCCAGGTCCAGCAGGCGCTCGGCCAGGAAGAGGGTGTGTTCCCGGCTCTCGATGACGCAGGGGCCGGCGATCAGGAAGAAGGCCTGGTCCGTGTAGGGCCGCTTGAAGTCCATGCTCCACCTCGGGGAGAGTCTACGCTGGCAGTGGCGCGGCCTTCCGGGAGAAGGCTTGCCGTTCTGTCAACTTCATCACAAGTTTCCCGTCATGGCCTCCGGCGCATTCACGATGGGAGGGCCAGGAGATCATCGCCTTGATCAAGCCTCTCATGTCCGACGAGCTCAACCGCCGCATGGTGGCCATCCTCCAGCAGGAGGGGCGCACCAGCCATGCGGAGCTGGCGGAGCGCCTGGGGGTGAGCCGTCCCACCATCATCGAGCGCATCAAGCGCCTGGAGGCGGAGGGCGTCATCGAGGGCTACAGCGCCCGGGTCAGCCCCGCCAGCGTGGGCAAGCCCAACGTCGCCTTCGTGGCGGTGCGCCACCGCGCGGGGGACGACGACGCCCTGGAGGCGGCCCTGCTGGAGGCCCTGCGCCGGGAGCCGGACGTCCTCGAGTGCCACACCATGGCTGGGGACGACTGCCTGCTGCTGAAGGTGGTGGCCGAGAACCCCATGGGGCTGAACCTCCTGCTCAAGCGCATCCGCAGCATGGGCGACACCGTGAGCACCAAGACGACCATGGCCCTGGCCACCCACTTCGTGAAGCCCGGCCCCAGCCCCTTCCCCGCGGTGGCCGCGCCCGCCGGGAGGCCCAAGGCCTGAAGGCACACCCGCGCGTGCAGGCGGCGCTATGCTGGCGTTTTCGGAGGTCGTCATGCGCATCGCGCTGCTCGCTTTTGCCGCGTCCCTCGCCTTGGGGGCACAGGCCACGCAGGATCCGAAGGCCGACGTCGCCAAGGCCAAGGTGGATGCCAAGGTCGCCGCCGCCAAGGCGAAGCTCGACAAGAAGGCCGAACAGGTGCCCGTGGCCGGCGAGACGGCCAAGGCCCTGACCGCCACGGGCGAGGCGAAGGCCCAGGATGCCACCGCCAAGCTGGCCGCCCGGAGGGCCGAGGCTCAGGCTCGTGCCGACCGGAAGGCGGCGGAGCGCAAGGCCCGGGTCGAGGCCGCCAAGGCCAAGGTGGAGGCCAAGACCACCGCGGCCAAGGCGAAGCTTGAGAAGAAGGCGGACCAGGTGCCCGTGGCCGGGGAGACGGCCAAGGCCGCCGCCGCGGAAGGCGAGGCTGCGGCGAAGCAGAAGGCGGAGAAGGCCGCAACGAAGCTGCGCACCAAGGCCGGGCAGGCGAAGGCCAAGGCCGTGGAGAAGGTGCAGGAGAAGAGCGAGAAGCTCAGCAGGTAGCGGCCAGCAGCTCCTGCTCCGCGCTCTCCAGGGCGCGGAGCAGGGCGAGCTGGGCGCGGGCGCGGGCCAGGTTCTGGCCGGGGCGGTGGATGCGGAAGTAGCGGTCCCCCTCCAGGTGGTCCGCCAGGAAGCGCATCGCCAGACCGTGGGCGAGCGCCCGGGTGGCCTCGGGCAGCAGGCGCCGCTCTCGCGCGGAGAGGCCACCCATTCCTTCGTCGAAGCCCCGCACCAGGGCGGCCAGCAGGGCGGGCTCCACCCGCGGCTGCGGGTCGTCCTCTCGCGCGGCGGCGCAGGCGCTGCGGGCCAGGTCTGCGGCGTCCACCAGGGCAAGGCCGGGCATCACCGTATCCAGGTCCACCACGCAGAGTCCTTCGCCGCTCTGCACATCCATCAGCACGTTGTCGAGCTTGGTGTCCTGGTGGGTGGGGCGCAGCGGCAGCTCGCCCCGCTCCCGCAGCCCCGGCAGCAGGGCCGCGAGCTCCGCCCGGGCGAAGGCGAGGGCCAGCTCCGGCGCAGCCTCCCGGGCACGGTTGCAGGGATCCGCTTCCGCCGCCCGCTGCAGGGCCGCGAGGTACCGCCGCGTGTCCTGGAAGCCGGGGATCGTCTCCCGGAGCGGAGGTGCGGGAAGGTCCTCCATCCAGCGGAGGAAGCGCCCGAAGGCCCGGGCGGCCTGGAAGACCTGCTCCGGCGTCTCCGCGCGGGGGAGGCTGCGGGTGCCCTCGATGAAGGGGAGGCAGCGCCAGAGCGCCCCGGCCTCGTCGCGCAGGAAGGCGCCGCCCTCCCGGGTGGGCGCCAGCGCGAGGACGCGCCGATCTGGGTCGGGAAGGCCCTCGTCGCGCACCCGCTCCCGGAGGTGGGCGGTCACCCGCTGGAGGTTGGCCATCAGGCCCTCGGGGTCGGGGAAGACGGCGCCGTTGATGCGCTGGAGCAGGAAGGCCCGCCCCCCCGCCTCCAGGCGGTAGGTGGCGTTGATGTGGCCCGTGCCCCAGGGCTGCGGCACCCCGGGCGGGCCCGGCAGCGCGAAGCCCCGGGCCAGCTCCCGGAGGTCCACCGCCTCAGCCCTTCTTGAACTGGCGGTCGTAGGCTTCCTGGGCGTACTTGCTGGGCGGCACGCCGAAGCGGCGCTTGAAGGCGCGGGTGAAGGCCGAGGCGTCGTAGAAGCCGAGCCCCGTGGCCACGTCGCTGGGGCGCTCGCCGTCCGAGAGCATCTGCACGGCGCGCTGGAGGCGCCGTTCGATCAGGTACTGGTGCGGCGTGGTGCTCGTGGCCTCCCGGAACAGGCGGATGAAGTGGTCCGGTGTGCAGCGGGCCAGGCGCGCCAGGTCCGGCACGCTGTTCTTGGCGCCCAGGTGGGCCTCCATGTGGTCCAGCACCAGCTGGAGCGTGGAGCGGTTCAGCCGGTAGGGGAAGCGCCCCCGGTCCTCCTTCTCGGTGAGCCGCTGCAGTTCAGCGCCCAGGAGGATGAGGAAGAGCTCGCGCGTCATGAGCTGCACGCCCTCGGGGTGCGAGAGCTCCTGCACGAAGATGCCGAAGAGCTGCTTCAGGCTCTGGCTGCGCAGCGCGGCGAAGCTCTGCTCCTGCCACTTGCGGGGCGGGTGCTGCAGGATGCTCACCAGGGGCTCCGGGAAGGGCCCCTCCAGCTGCAGCGCGGTGTAGCCGAAGGGCGTGTCCAGCTGGTGCCGCTTCAGCACGTGCCCGAAGCCGGGCAGCAGCAGGGCGAGGCTTCCCCTCGGGATGATGCCTTCCTCGTGGTCCTCGCCGGTGCAGACGCGCACGGGGGCCGTGGGGAGCAGCAGGCTCCAGGCCTCTCGGCTCGGCATCGCCTTGGCGGGGGCGGGGTCCTTCTTGAGGAGCACGAGCCGCAGGGGGCCGCTCGTGAAGGTCTGGAGATTCTTGGCGTCGTGGATGGTCATGGGAGCTTTGGAAAAAGCTGGGATTCCAGCGCAGGGAAGGATGGCACGATTCCGCCACGGGTCCCCAGCTTTTTTCATGGTAGATGCATGGCGTGCATATCCAACGCTTGGCAGCATGGGGAGAGGAGAGGCAGAAAAAAATAGGTTCTTCGCGGGATAGCGTGAGGTAAAGGGACACCGGCAAGCTTTGAGACCC
>CAXYVC010000009.1:0-51696 GCA_964292295.1 uncultured bacterium | reverse complement strand
GCCGCACCGGGGCCTGAGGAGTCCGCCATGCCGAGGATCCGCATCCTGCCCGACCCCGTCGCCAGGCGGATCGCGGCGGGCCCCGTGACGGGACGCAGGGCGTCACGGCACCATGGGGACTGGAGGCCACGGCCCGCACGCCGCACCGGGGCCTGAGGAGTCCGCCATGCCGAGGATCCGCATCCTGCCCGACCACGTCGCCAACCAGATCGCGGCGGGCGAGGTCGTGGAGAGGCCGGCCTCCGTGCTGAAGGAGCTGGTGGAGAACGCCCTCGACGCCGGCGCCCGCAGCCTGGACCTGGCCTGGGAGGAGGGCGGCCGGCGCCTGCTGGAGCTGGCCGACGACGGCTGCGGCATGGGCCGGGATGACCTCTACCTGGCCCTGGAGCGCCACGCCACCAGCAAGATCCGCGCGGCGGCGGACCTGGACGCCCTCGCCAGCTTCGGCTTCCGGGGC
This sequence comes from uncultured bacterium, assembly GCA_964292295.1. Taxonomy (GTDB): domain Bacteria; phylum Acidobacteriota; class Holophagae; order Holophagales; family Holophagaceae; genus CAXYVC01. The sequence continues at coordinate 51,239 of CAXYVC010000009.1, read as the reverse complement.
GAGGCCCTGCCGAGCATCGCGTCCGTGAGCCGCTTCGAGCTGCACAGCGCCGAGGAGGAGGGTCAAGGGCACCGGCTCCGCTGCGAGTTCGGCGTGGTGAAGGGGGTGCAGCCCGCGCCCCGCGCCCGTGGCACCACGGTGGTGGTGCGCGACCTCTTCGCCCAGCTGCCTGCCCGCCGGCGCTTCCTCAAGCGGCCCGAGACCGAGCACGCCCACCTGTGGGGCGTGGTGACGCGCCTTGCCCTGGCCACGCCGGAGGTGCGCTGGACCGTGCGCACGGACCGGAGCGCGCCCCTCGTGCTGCCCCCCGTGGAGGAGCCCGGCGCCCGCCTGGCGCCCCTGCTCGGCGAGAAGTTCGGCCGGCTCCTGCCCTTCGCGTCCGGGGAGCGCCCCTGGCGGCTCTCGGGCTACGTCTCGCCCGCGGAGCTGAGCTTCCGGGACCGCACCCACCTCTACCTCTTCGTGAACGGGCGCGCGGTGCGGGACCGCCTGCTGCTGGCCGCCCTGGCCAGCGGGTGGGAGGGCTTCTTCCCCAAGGGGGCCTACCCGGCGGCCGTGCTCTTCCTCGAGCTGCCTCCGGAGGCGGTGGACGTGAACGTGCACCCCACCAAGGCCGAGGTGCGCTTCCGGGAGCCCCAGCGGGTCTTCCCCTGGGTATCCCAGGCGCTGCGGGAGGCCTGGGCCCAGGCCAAGGGGGAGCTTCCCTCCGTGCTCAGCCTGCCGCCGAAGCCGGAGGAGCTGGAGCTGGACGCCGCGCCTCGCCCCGTTGCGCCCCAGCACCGCAGCCTCTGGGAGGCTTCCGCGGCGCCTGCGGTCTCCGCGCTGGCGGCGGCCTTCCCGCCCGAGGGGGCCCTGGACCGGCCCTACGCTCCGCTTCCCGCACCCTCGCGCGCGGCGGAAACGCCGGAGGCGCCGGGGCTCCGGGTCCTCGGGGCCTTCGATGCCACCTACCTGCTGGCCGAGGTCCCGGGCGAGCGCGAACCCGAACTGTGGATCGTCGACCAGCATGTGGCCCACGAGCGCGTGCTGTACGAGCGGCTCTTCCTGCGCCGCCACGCCCCGGCCGTCCAGCCCCTGCTGCCGCCCCGTCTGGTGCAGCTGGGGCCCGCGGCGCTGTCGCGCCTGGGGCCCTTCCTGGAGGAGCTGAACGCCGTGGGGGTGGAGTGCGAGGCCTTCGGGGCGGACGCCCTGCTGGTGCGGGGCCTGCCGGATTTCCTGGCGGACCGCGATCCGGAGCCCCTGCTGGAGGAACTGCTGGCGCGCCTGGAAAAGGAGGGCCGCGCGGACCTGGACGTCTTCCGCCGGGAGCTGAACGCCGAGCTCGCCTGCCACGCCGCCATCAAGAAGCACGCGCGGCTGGACCCCGCCCTCGCCGAGGCCCTGATCCGCGACCTGCTGGCCTGCGAGGTGCCGCACACCTGCCCCCACGGCCGACCCGTCCTCAAGAAGCTCACCCGCAGCGACCTGGAGCGCAGCTTCGGGCGGAGGGCGTGACGCGCCGCAGCGGCATGGCCTGCGCCTTGCAAGACTGGGCAAGACCTGCCAAATCTGGGACATCCCCCTGGCGGTCCTGGAGTCCGGCATGCCCCAGCACATGAAGACCATCATCCTGGCGGGTGGCCTCGGGACGCGGCTCTCCGAGGAGACCACCGTCAAGCCCAAGCCCATGGTGGAGATCGGTGGCCACCCCATGCTCTGGCACATCCTCAAGCTCTTCGGGCACCACGGATTCCGGGATTTCGCCATCGCCCTGGGCTACAAGGGGGAGCTGATCAAGCGCTACTTCCTGGACTTCAACACCTGCCACTCGGACCTGGTGGTGGACCTTGCCCGGGGCGAGGTGCAGCTGGGCAGCGCCCTCGCCGAACCCTGGAAGGTGCACCTGGTGGACACGGGGCAGGCCACCCAGACGGGGGGGCGCATCCGCCGCTTCCGGGACTGGGTCGGAGCGGATCCCGCCTTCATGGTCACCTACGGCGACGGGGTAGGGGACGTGGATCTTCCCGCCCTCCTGGCCTTCCACCGCAGCCACGGACGCCTGGCCACCGTCACGGCGGTGCGCCCGCCCGCGCGCTTCGGCGGCATCCGCCTGGAGGGCGGCCGCGTGGCGGGCTTCGCGGAGAAACCCCAGGCCGGCGAGGGTTGGATCAACGGGGGTTTCTTCGTCCTGAACCGCGAGGTGCTCGACTACATCGCGGGGGACGACACCATCTGGGAGCGGGAGCCCCTGGAGCGCCTCACGGCGGAGGGCCAGCTGATGGCCTACTGCCACGAGGGTTTCTGGCACCCCATGGACACCCTGCGGGAGCGCAACGTGCTGGAGGAGCTGTGGGCCTCCGGACGGGCGCCCTGGAAGGTCTGGGACTGAAGGAGCGCACGCATGGCGACGGTGACGAGCATTATCCACGAGGACGCGGCCCGGATCGCCGCGCAGATGCAGGGCGACCTGGAGGTCCTGGAGGGCACCACGATCCTGCTCACGGGCGCGGCCGGCTTCCTGGGAGCCTACCTGCTGGACGTCCTGGCGGACTGGAACGCGGGACGCCCGCGCCCGGCGCGCATCCTCGCCCTGGACAACAACCTGGTGGGCCTTCCCGAGCGGGTCGCGCACCTCCGGGGGCGTGCGGACATCCGCTTCGTGACCCACGACCTGCGCCAGCCCTTCGACCCGGGCGAGCCCGTGCACGTCATCCTGCACTGCGCGGGCGTGGCCTCGCCCACCTTCTACCGGAAGTATCCCCTCGAGACCATCGACGTGAACGTGGACGGCACGCGCCATCTGCTGGAGCTGTGCCGCACGCACCCGGTGAAGGCGATGCTGCACCTGAGCACCAGCGAGATCTACGGCGATCCCGCGCCCGAAGCCATCCCCACGCGGGAGGACTACCGGGGCTTCGTGTCCTGCACCGGTCCCCGCGCCTGCTACGACGAATCGAAGCGCCTCAGCGAGACCCTCTGCGTGATCTACCACCAGGCCTACGGCGTTCCGGTCAAGGTGGGGCGCCCCTTCAACGTCTACGGCCCTGGGCAGCGCATCGACGACCGGCGCATCGTTCCGGACCTGATGCAGGCGGTGCTGGCGGGAGAGCCCATCGTGCTCCTGAGCGACGGCCGCGCCACCCGCTCCTTCTGCTACATCCGCGACGCCGCGAAGGCCATGCTCGCGATCCTCCTGAAGGGCAAGGCCGGTGAGGCCTACAACCTGGGCAACGACCAGGAGGAGCTGAGCATGCGCCAGGTGGCCGAGACGCTGAAGGAGGTCGCGGGGCACCCGCAGCCCATCGCCTTCCGCACGAGCCCGGATCCCCACTACCTGTCTGACAATCCCCAGCGGCGCTGCCCCGACCTGTCCCGGCTGAAGGCCCTGGGCTATGCGCCCGAGGTGATGATCGCCGAAGGCCTGGCGCGCACCCTCGCGTCCTACCGGGAGGCCTGAGGTGAAGATCACCGTCTTCGGCGCGGGATACGTGGGCCTGGTGAGCGCGGCCTGCCTGGCGGAGCTGGGGCACGAGGTGGCCTGCGTGGACGTGGACGCCGCGAAGGTGGCCGCCATCCAGTCCGGCCGGGCCCCGATCTTTGAACCCGGCCTGGAGGCGCTGATCCGGAAGGGCCAGGCCGAGGGCCGGTTCCGCGCCACGGCGGACGCGTCGGAGGCCCTGGAGGGCGCGGAGGTCTCGCTCATCGCCGTGGGCACGCCGGACCGGGAGGGTCGCATCGACCTGCGGTACGTGCTCGGCGTGGCGGAGCAGATCGGCGCGCATCTCCGGGACCGCGAAGGCTTCCACACGGTGGTGGTCAAGAGCACCGTGGTGCCGGGGACGACCCTGGGGCCCGTGCGCGAGGCGCTGGAGCGCCGCTCGGGAAAGCAGGCGGGCCTGGACTTCGGCCTGGGCATGAACCCGGAATTTCTGCGGGAGGGCTCGGCGGTCCAGGACTTCGCCGATCCCGACCGCGTGGTGCTCGGAGCCCTCGGGGCGCGCAGCGCGGAAGCCCTGCAGGCCGTCTACCGTACCTGCGCATGCCCCAAGCTGGTGGTCTCCCCCACGGAAGCGGAGTTCATCAAGTACACCGCCAATGCGCTGCTTTCGACCCTCATCTCCTTCTCGAACGAGGTCTTCAACCTGTGCGAGGCCATGCCCGGCGTGGACGGGCGCACGGTGCTGGAGGGTGCCCTGGCGGACCGCCGCTGGACGCCGCAGGCGGAGGGCCGCCCCCTGAAGCCCGGCATCCAGGGCTACGTGATGGGCGGCGTGGGCTACGGCGGCAGCTGCTTCCCCAAGGACATGAACGCCATCACCGCCCTGGCCCATGACCGCGGCTGGCCCGTGCCCCTGCTCGATGCCGTCATCCAGGTGAACCGTGCGCGCCCCGCGGCCATCGTCGCCCGGCTGGAGCGGGAGGCGGGCACGCTGGCAGGCCGGAAGGTCGCCGTGCTGGGGCTTGCCTTCAAGCCGGGCACCGACGACTGGCGGAACTCGCCCAGCCAGCCCCTGGTGCGGGCCCTGCTGGCGCGGGGAGCGGAGGTGGCCGCCTGGGATCCCCTGGTGGGGCCCGAGGCCGTGGCGGAGTGGGAGGGGCGCGTGGCCCTGACGCGTTCGCCCGACGAGGTTCTGGAGCGTGCGCATGCGGCCCTGCTGGCCACGGCATGGCCCGAGCTGCGCGCATGGAACTGGGAGGAGCTCGCGCCGCGCATGGCGCAGCCGCTCGTCTACGACGGGCGGAACCTGCTGGCGGGCTGCGCGCCCTCCGGCATCCGCATCATTCCCGCGGGAGCGGGCTGGAAGGAGGGCCGATGAGCGACCGCGCCGAGGAGCTGCGTTCCCGGATCCTGGAGCTCACGCGGGAATACACCGCGCTGGCCCACGCGCCGAAGCCCTTCGTGCCCGGGGAGAGCCGGATCAGCTACGCGGGCCGCGTCTTTGACGCCGCCGAGGTGGTGGGCCTCGTGGGTTCTTCCCTCGACTTCTGGCTCACGGCGGGGCCCTGTGCCGACCGCTTCGAGAAGGCCATGGCGGGCTTCTTCCGGGCCCAGGACTTCGTCCTCGTGAACTCCGGGAGCTCCGCCAACCTGCTCATGGTCGCCGCCCTCTGTGCCGAGGATGCCGCCCGGGCCCAGGGCGGTCCCGGACGTCTGCTGCCCGGCGACGAGGTGATCACGCCCGCCGTGACCTTCCCCACCACCCTGACGCCCATCGTCCAGAACCAGCTCGTTCCCGTCTTCGTGGACTGCGAGGTGGGCACGTACAACATCAACCCGGCCCTGGTGGAGGAGGCCATCGGCCCCCGCACCAAGGCCCTGCTCGTGCCGCACACCGTGGGAAATCCCTGCGACATGGCCGCACTCACGGAGCTCGCCGAACGCCACAACCTCTGGCTGTTGGAGGACAGCTGCGACGCGCTGGGTGCCACCTTCGACGGGCGTCTCGTGGGGAGCTTCGGCGCCATGGGCAGCCTCAGCTTCTACCCCGCCCACCACATCACCATGGGGGAGGGCGGAGGCGTGGTGGTCAACAACCCCGACTTCCACAGGACCGTGCGTTCCCTGCGGGACTGGGGGCGCGACTGCTGGTGCGAGCCCGGCTGCAACAACACCTGCGGCCGCCGCTTCGACTGGCGCATGGGCGAGCTTCCCTACGGCTACGACCACAAGTACATCTACGCCAACCTGGGCTACAACCTGAAGGCGACGGACCTCCAGGCGGCCATCGGCCTGGCCCAGTTCGAGAAGATCCCCGCCTTCGTCGAGGCACGCCGCCGCAACTTCCGCCGCTACCACGAGGCGCTGAAGCCCCTGGAGGACCGCCTGGAGCTGCCCCGCATCGACCCCCGCGCGAACCCGTCGCCCTTCGGCTTCCCCCTCACCGTGCGGGAAGGCGTGGACCGCCGGGCCCTCACCACCCACCTGGAGAACGCGAAGGTCGAGACGCGCCTCGTCTTCGGCGGCAACATCCTCCGCCAGCCGGGCTTCCTTTCCATCCCCCGCCGCGTCCACGGACAGCTCGAAGGCTCGGACCGCATCATGCGCGACACCTTCTTCCTGGGGGTCTACCCCGGCCTGGGCGACGCGCAGGTCGACTACGTGATCGAGCAGCTCTTCGCCTTTTTCAAGGCCCGCTAGTCCATGAACGCCCTGCCTGCAGCGGACCTGGCCTTCTTCCAGGATGGTGTGCTGGAAGGCCTGGAGGGACAGCGGGTCCTGGTCACGGGCGGGACGGGCTTCGTGGGAACCTGGCTGCTCGAGGCCGTGCGCCTGCAGCAGAGTGGCCCCCGGGAACTGCTCGTGCCCACCCGGAATCCGGAGGCCTTCCTGGCCCGCCATCCCGCCTTCGCGGGGGACGCCCGCTTCCGCTTCCTTGAAGGGGACGTGCGGGATCTGGAGCTTCGCGGAGCACCCGTGGACGCCGTTCTCCACGGCGCCACGCCGGCCAGCAAGGTCCTCAACGAAGGCAGTCCCCTGGAGATGGCCGACGTGATCGTGCGGGGCACGGAGCGGGTGCTGGACGTGGCGCGCCTGGCCGGGGCGCGGCGCTTCCTCTTCCTGAGCTCGGGCCTGGCCTATGGGCGGCAGCCGGCGGACTGCGCAGCCATCGCGGAGCACCAGATGGGGCACCTGGATTCCATGGAGCCCGGCGCGGCGTACGGCAACGCCAAGCACTTCGCCGAGCACCTCTGCCTGCAGCACGGGATCGCCCACGGCTTCGAGGTCTGCATCGCCCGGCTCTTTGCCTTCGTGGGGCCGCTGCTGCCCCTGGACGCGCACTTTGCGGCCGGGAACTTCCTGCGGGATGGCCTTGCGGGAAAGCGCATCCAGGTCCAGGGCGACGGCACGCCGCTGCGCAGCTACCTCCATGCCGCCGAGCTGGCCCACTGGCTCTGGACGCTCATGGCCAGGGGCGAGGCGGGGCAGGCCTACAACGTCGGATCCGACGAGGCCGTGAGCATCCGGGAGCTGGCGGAGCTGACGGGCCGCATCTGCGGCGTGGGGGTGGACGTGCTGGGGACGCCGGTCCCCAATCGGGCCCCTGCCCGCTACGTGCCCGACATCCGCAAGGCCGCGGGCCTTGGCCTCGCGCCGCGCTGGGACCTGGAGACCTCGATCCGCCGCACGCTCGCGTGGCACCAGGGAAGGGAGATCGCGTGAAGCAGCGGGTGGCCGACTACATCGCCCAGCCCCTCGTGGACCATGGCGTCACGGACGCCCTCCTGGGCACGGGCGGCGGGACCCTGCACCCGAACCACGCCTCCGGCCACCACAAGGGCATGCGCTACTGGCCCTGCCACCACGAACAGGCCTGCGCCATGGCCGCGGAGGCCTACTTCCGCACCACCCGTCGCATGGCGGCGGTGAACGTCACCACGGGGCCCGGTGGGACCAATGCCATCACCGGCGTCTACGGTGCCTACGTGGACAGCCAGGCGATGGTGGTCGTCTCGGGCCAGGTGAAGTGGGAGACCTGCGTCGCCTCCACGGGGCTTCCCCTCCGGCAGCTGGGCGACCAGGAGGTGGACGTCGTCTCCATGGTGCGGGGCGTCACGAAGTACGCGGTGACGGTCACGGAGCCGGAGCGCATCCGCTACCACCTGGAACGGGCGCTGCATCTGGCGCTGCAGGGGCGCCCAGGTCCGGTGTGGCTGGATGTGCCAGGGAATGTCCAGGGGGCCCTCGTGGATCCCGGGGCGCTGACCGGCTACGACCCGCAGGAGGATGCGGGGCTGCTCCCCCCGCCGGGGCAGGCGCGGGCCGGAGCGCTGGAGGTCGCCGAGGCCCTTCGGCGCGCCCGGCGTCCCGTGGTGCTCGGCGGCTCCGGGATCTGGACAGCCGGGGTCGAGGGCGCCTTCCGGGAACTGGCAGACCGCCTGGAGCTTCCCTTCGTGACGGCCTTCAACGGCCATGATCTGCTGCCCTCGGAGCATCCGCGTCTGGTCGGGCGGCAGGGCACCATCGGGGACCGGGCCGGGAACTTCGCCGTGCAGAGTTCCGACTTCCTGCTGATCCTGGGCAGCCGCATGAACATCCGCCAGGTGGGCTACAACTGGGAGGCCTTCGCCCCCCAGGCGCGCATCGCCATGGTGGACGTGGACGCGGCCGAACTGCAGAAGCCCACCCTGCGGGTGGCGCTGCCCGTGCATGCGGACCTGGTCGACTTCATGCCCGCCCTGCTGGAGGCGCTGGCGGGCTGGACGCCGGCGGCGGACCATCGCGGCTACCTGGCCTGGTGCCGGGAGCGCCGGGAGGCCTACCCGGTGGTGCTGCCGGAATACCGGCACAAGGCGGAACCCGTGAATCCGTACTGTTTCGTCGAAGCGCTCTTCGATCGGCTGGAGGCGGGCGAGGTCATCGTGTGCGGCGACGGGACGGCCTGCATCGCGCCCTTCCAGGCGGCACGCCTGAAGCCGAGGCAGCGGCTCTTCTCCAACTCGGGCAGCGCCCCCATGGGTTTCGACCTTCCGGGCGCCATCGGGGCGGCGGTGGGGACGGGGGCTCCGCGTGTCATCTGCCTGGCGGGGGACGGCAGCGCCATGATGAACCTGCAGGAGCTGCAGACCATCAGCCACCACCACCTGCCCGTGAAGCTCTTCCTGCTGAACAACGGTGGCTACCACTCCATTCGCCAGACGCAAAACAGCTATTTCCCGGGTCCCCAGGTGGGCACGGGGCCGGCGAGCGGCGTGGGCTTCCCGGACTTCGGACTTCTGGCAAAAGCCCACGGCCTGGCCTACGCCCGCATTGCCACCCACGCAGGGCTGGAAGAGGGCATTGCCGCGTGCCTCGGCACACCCGGGGCCTGCCTCTGTGAGGTGCTGCTGGATCCCGCGCAGCCCTTCGCGCCCCGTGTCGCCTCCCGCCGCCTGGAGGATGGCCGCATGCTGAGTGGAACCCTGGACGACATGGCGCCCTTCCTGCCCTCCGAGGAGGTGCGGAGGAACCGCCTGCTGACGCCTTCCCCCCTCCCATAGGTGACGCGATGGTCATCACGCTCGAACACCCTCAGATCAACCGCGACCCCTTCGAGGACCTCTTCGTCCTGGAGATGGCCAACAACCATTGGGGCAGCGTCAAGCGCGGCCTGGAGATCATCAAGCAGTTCAACCGGGTGGTGCGCTACAACAACGTGCGCGCGGCCATCAAGTTCCAGTTCCGGGACGTGGACACCTTCATCCACAGGGGCTTCCGGGATCGCCAGGACATCCGCTACATCAAGAAGACCATGGATACGCGCCTGTCCCGGGAGGATTACGCCACCCTGGCGAACTACGTGCGCCAGAAGGCCATGATCCCCATGGCCACCGCCTTCGACGAGCGTTCCGTGGACCTCTGCGTGGACCTGGGGATGGACATCGTCAAGCTGGCCAGCTCGGACATCAACGACTGGTTCCTCATCGAGAAGATCGCCCAGACGAAGAAGCCCGTGATCGCCTCCACGGGCGGTTCCTCCCTCAAGGATGCCGATGACCTGGTGGCCTTCTTCGCCAATCGCGACATCCCGCTGGCCATCAACCACTGCGTGTCCCTGTATCCCTCGGAGGACGGGGATCTGGAGATGAACCAGATCGACTTCCTGAAGGCGCGCTACCCCCAGAACACGATCGGCTTCTCCACGCACGAGTATCACGACTGGACCTCCTCCATGCTCATCGCCTATGCCAAGGGGGCGCGCACCTTCGAGCGCCACGTGGACATCGACGCGGACGGCATTCCCGTGAGCTCCTACTGCTCGCTGCCCCAGCAGGTGGACGTTTGGTTCAAGGCCTTCAAGAAGGCCAAGGAGATGTGCGGGAACCCCGGCACCCAGAAGCGGATCCCCCCCAAGCGGGAGGTGGAATACCTGGACGCCCTGGTGCGGGGCCTCTACCTGAGGCGGGATCTGCCCGCAGGGCACGTGCTGAAGGCGGAGGACCTCTACCTGGCCATTCCCCTCCAGAAAGGGCAGCTCTCCTGCCGGGAGTGGTACGTCGACCTGCAGCTGGGAAAGCCCCTGGCGGCGGATGCCCCGCTCACGCTGGGCGACCTCGCGGATCCCTACTCGCATGCGCCGGAGCTGCAGGACATGATCCGCAAGCGCGGGCTCTGAGGGCTGCATGAGGGCACTCGTCCTGGGGGCCACGGGATTCATCGGTTCCCACGTGGTTCGCGCGCTGCTGGACCGCGGCCACGCGGTCACGGCGCTCGTGCGCGCCGGCTCTCCGGGGATGTGGCGCCTTGCGCCCCTTCGGGATGCCATCCAGGTCCTCCCTTTCCCGGGGCCTGAGACGGGCAGCCTTCCCAAGGCGGACCTCTGCTTCAACCTCGCCTCCCATGGCGTGGATGGCCGGAGTTCGGACCTGGAGCCCCTGGGGGAGGGGAATCTCGGGATCGCCCTGCGGCTGATGGAAGACTGTGTCAGATGCGGCGTCCGGCGCTTCATCCATGCGGGCAGCGGTTTCGAATACGGGAACACGGGATTGCCCCTGGACGAGGGTGCCCCCCTGCGTCCCGCCTCGCCCTACGGGATGGCGAAGGCGGCGGCCACCGAAGGGGTGCTGCGCCAGGCCGAGCGTCTCGGCCTGGATGCCATCGTGCTGCGTCCCTTCAGCGCCTTCGGACCGATGGAGGGCTTCCACCGCTTCGTCCCCCAGTTGATGCGCTCCCTTCTGGAGGGGGAAACCCTGGCCCTGACGCCAGGGGAGCAGGTGCGGGACTACCTGTTCGTGGAGGATCTCGCCCGGGCTTTCGTGTGTGCGTCCGAAGCCCCGAGCGGGGGGCGGCGCGTGTTCAACGTCTGCGGCTCGCAGCGGATGAGTCTGCGTTCCTTCGTGGAGCTGCTTTGCGCCGCAGTCCATGGGCGCATGGAGCTGTTCCGCTTCGGCGAACTCCCCTACCGGTCCACCGAGATGATGTTCTACGTGGGCGACGACCGTCGTTTCCGGGAACGCTTCGGGTGGGTGCCGGAGCTGTCCGTCGAGGAGGGGCTGCGGCGCACCCACGTCTGGTACGCTCGGTACCGCGCCTCCATCCCCTTTGCGCAGGAACTCCGATGACGACGCCCCTCGTGAGCGTGTGCATTCCGAACTACAACTACGCGCGCTACGTCGATGCGTGCCTCGGCTCGGTCCTGGCCCGGAGCTATCCGGAGCTGGAGATTGTCTTCGTGGACAACGCCTCCACGGATGCATCGGTCGAAAGGGCCAAGGCTCACGGGGAACGCGTCCAGGTGCACGTCAACCCATGCAATCTCGGGATGGTTCGGAACTTCAACCGCGCCTTCGAGCTCTCGCGGGGGGAGTATCTGGTCTTCCTCTCCACGGATGATGCCCTGATGCCGGACTTCGCGGCGCGCTGCGTCGGGGTGCTGGAGGCCCACCGGAGTGCGGGCCTGGTGGTCTGCGAACGGGAGGAGATCGATGCGGAGGGGCGTACGCTGGACTGCCCCCCCTTCTTCTACGACCAGAGCTGCCTCGTGCCGTCCGAGAGCCAGCTCCCGGTGCTGATGATGACGGGCATGGGGGTGCCCTGCCAGGTGATGTTCCGCCGAAGCGTGTTCGCGGCTTCCGGGGGCTTCTCGGAGCGCTTCTCCCACGCCTTCGACTGGCACAGCAACTTCCGCTGCGTGCTGCATGCGGATCTCGTCTACCTGCGGGAACGCCTCGCGAAGTACCGTGTCTTCCCGGGTAACTCCACGGCCGCCATGACCCGCAACCTGGGCATGTCCATGGAGCACTATCTCCTCCTCCTCGAGCTCCGGGACCTGGCGGTGGCCCACGGGCATCCCCGGGCCGCCGCGCGCTTCCCCGAAGCCCTTGCCCGCCTCGGGATGATGTGCCTGCGGTACAGCGTCCAGATGCTGCATGCCGGCGAGCGGGATGCGGCGGAACGCTACCTCTTCCTCGCCAGGGCCTACCATCCGCCTCTGGGGGAGGAGGCCAGCTTCGGAATCCTTTCCAGGGGCCTGAGCGGGGAACTCGGCGTGCAGGAGGTGGATCGCCGTCTGCTGGAGCTGGGTTTCAGCCGCAAGCGGGTCGCATCCCACGCCCCCCCCGAGGGCTTTCGCCCCCTGGCCTCCGCGGGAGCGGCAGAGGGGCGCCCGTGAGGATCCTCATCCTGACCCCTCCGGGGCTGACGTCGGACGGCCAGCAGGTCTTCTTCTACCCGTCGCGGTGGAGCGCCGCCACGGGCCTCCTCAAGACCGTCACCTACTATCCGTACGAGCTCGCCTACCTCTCTTCCATGCTCAAGGCGCGCTGCCCCCAGCACGAGGTGCGCATGGCCGACCCCAGCCACCACGGCGTGGATGAGGATGAGTACGCGGAACTCCTCCTGGAGGCCCAGCCCGACCTCCTGATCGTCGAGTCGGATTTCCTGATGCACGCGCACCTGATGGCCGCCGTGCGGAAGGCCCGTGCGCGAGGCGCCTCCTTCGCGTTCGTCCTCTGTGGTCCCGTGGGCACGGCGCGGCCCGAGGCCTGCCTGGAGGAGGGGGCGGACCATGTGGCCATGGGCGAGTTCGAGGAGGCCGTCTGCCGCCTGGTCGAGGGCGGTCTGGTGACGCCTTCTCCCGGCATCTTCCCCGATACGCGGCGGCTTCCCGTGGATGTGGCGGACCTCCCGCTGCCCGAGGATGCGGACATCCGGCGGCGGGACTACTGCCGCACCTATCCCCTCGAGCATCGTGCGGTCCACCTCTACGCCTCCCGCGGGTGCCCTCATGCCTGCGACTTCTGCGTGGCCGCGCACCTCTACTACGGGCGTCCGCAGCTCCGCTGCCGCCAGGTGGACTCCGTCCTGGACGAGATCGAGCATCTGCTGGCTACGATCCCGGATCTGGAAGGGGTCATGTTCGACGAGGAGAGCCACACGGCGAACCGGGCCTGGACGGAGGCGCTCTGCCATGGGCTCATCCGGCGGGGGCTCCACGCCCACCGCTATGCCTGCATGACCAACTTCAGCGCCCTGGACGAGGACCTGCTCCGCCTCATGCGCGAGGCCGGCTACTACAAGGTTCTTCTGGGCGTGGAGAGCCTGGCAGCGGAAAACACCCGGACCTTCCTGAAGAGCGGCCAGAAGTCGGACGGCTCGCGCCTCGCAGGGGTGCTTGCTGCCTGCCGGAGGCTCGGCATCCAGGTCTATGGCACCTTCACCCTCGGGAGCCACGGCTCCTCGATGGAAAGCGACTTTGAAACCATCCGAAGGCTTGAAGGGCTGTACGAGGAGGGCCTGATCCACGAATTCCAGGTGTCCGTGAACATGCCCATGCCGGGCACGCCCTTTCATGCCCTGTGCGAGGCCGAGGGCTGGCTGCACACCTGGCAGGGAGGGCTCTTCCCTGAGCCAATCACCATGGCGAGCTATCCCGGCTACACCGCTCGCCAGATCATGTACGTGTACTACTACGCCTTCGGCCTCCAGCAGACCTGCATCGAGCTGAACCGGCGGAAGGGCGTCCGCTATGCGAACGATGACGGGGAAGGATGGTGCAGGCCGGTCTTCGACCTGAAGAAGCGGGTGCGGGGGACGGGTGTCCTCACGCCCTTCGGGACGGCAAGGCCATGGGACGCGCGTCGACGGGAAGCCTCATCGCAGGATGTGCCATGAGATACGGAAGGCTCTACTACGCCAACAACCCGGCGAACATCGGCGACGAGATCCACACGCTTGCCGTTGACGCCCTCTTCCGGGCCATGGGCATCCCGGAAGAGGAGGTCCTCAAGGTCGAGATGAAGGCGCTGGAGACCTACGACGGCGAGTACGTCGTGGTCCCCATGCAGTTCCATTTCGACTACGTCTACGGGAAACAGAGAAGGGAGAAGGGGTGGACCACCTTCCCGACCTCCCCGAAGATCCTTCCGGTCTACCTGGGCTTCTCCACCTCCGCGGAGGAATACGCGGCCCAGGCCGATCACCTGAGGCGCTTCGAGCCGATCGGGTGCCGGGACGAATACACCATGCAGCTGTTGCGCCGGAACAACGTCCAGGCCTTCATGACGGGATGCCTGAGCCTGACCCTTCCCCGGAGGGAGAAGCCCCCGGCGGCGGGGAGGATCTTTGTCGTGGATGTGCCGTCAGGGGTGCTGGAGCACATCCCCAGGCCCTACCTGGACAGGGCGGACTTCCTGAGCCACATGGTGACCTTCGAGGACGAGGCGGACCTGTGGGAGCAGACCCGGTCCTTCGCCCGCGCCCGTCTGGAGCGCTACGCCGCGGAGGCTGAGCTCGTCATCACCAACCGGGTGCACTGCGCGGCTCCCTGTCTTGCCATGGGCATCCCCGTGGTCTTCGTGACGGAGCGGGCGCATGCGTCCTACTCCTGGCTGGACCGCTTCACGCCCATCTACACGCCGGACCGATTCGCGGAGATCGATTGGAATCCCGCTCCTGTCGCGTTCGAGGAACTCAAGGAGAGGATGCTGCGGGTGGCCTCTGAGCGCCTGCGTTCGACCTTCGAGTCCTACCGCGACCTGGTCGGCTTGAGCGAATCCCTGGAAATGGGTTCCCGGCGAAGCTTCCGCTACTTCGAGCGGGAACCCTATCCCGTTTTCGACCAGATCGCGGAGCGGGACCGCATCGAGAATCGCTACCTCGTGCAGGCGTTGGGAATCCTCAGCCAGGCACCCATCCCGGCCACGGACCTCGTGATCTTCGGGGCCGGCTCCGAGGGGCGCCTGCTGTGCGAAGAGCTGGACCTCCAGCCGGTGCGCTTCCGCAGCATCGTGTTCCTCGACAACAATCCGGACCTGCAGGGGCGCTCGTGCTGCGGGCGGCCCGTGCAGCATCCGGACCATCTGAGGGACAGGAATTGGGGGGAAACCCTGGTGGTCCTGGCCGGATGCTTTGCCGATGAAATGGCCGCTCAGCTGGAACGGGACTACGGCTTGTCCGAGGAGGTCCACTTCTGGAAGAGCTACCGGATCTTCAATTCCCACTCCATGTATGGGCACAGGATCGAGATGACGGGGGGGTTCGCACCGCCCCACGGCACCGCCGGCGTGTCCCGCATCTACCGCTGAAGGGGCTTTTTCTTGGAGTTGTCCATGTTTTCTGATGCAGATCTCGAGCGTTTCTACCGGGAGGCGGCCTCGTCCCAGAGCGTGGATGCGGGCCCTGTCCTGGAGCACATCCGGTCCTTCCAGACGGTGATCCTGTGGGGGGCGGCCAACTTCGGCGCCCAGGTTGGCGCCTTCCTCGCCAAGCAGGGCATCCGCGTGGAGACCTACTGGGATGTGCGCGCTTCCGAGCTCCAGGAGGTGAACGGACTTCCGGTCGTGCCCCCCTTCACCGGTGAGCATGACCCGGAAAAGACCCTGGTGATCCTCTGCATCACGAACAACGTGATCAAGCTCAACCTCTGGAACCAGCTCCGGAAGCGCGGATACCGGAACGCGATCAAGGGGGACCTCTTCTTCATGGGGGCCATCTGTCCCTTCAGCGAGAAGACCGGAGTGCGGGCTTCCGTGTGTGTGGATCCCCTGGCATGTCGTTTCATCTGCTGTGATAGGCTGGCCAGCATCGTGGCGCGTCGTTCGGCGCAGCAGCACGGCCCCAAGCCGGGGGAGCCCATCCATCTGGTCTATGTTTGCATCCTGGTGAACTCGGTTTGTTCGCTCAACTGTAAATATTGCGTCCAGTACATCAACAACTACCCGCCCAGGCTCCGGAAGAACGTGCCCACGCAGCGGGTCTGCGAGGACATCCGGGCCTTTCTGGGAGCGGTGGACAGCATCGGGGGCGTCTCGGTCATGGGAGGGGAGACCTTCCTGCATCCGGAGATCCATCTCATCGCCCAGGCCCTGTCCGAGCAGGAGAATTTTGGTCTGGCTTCCTTCCCGACCTCAGGGACGGTCCCACTCGATCCCAGGAAGCTCGAGTCTTTCCGGGACAGCCGCCTCAGCATCAACTTCGGCAACTACACCCGCGTGCTCAACGAGCGCCAGAAGGACCTCTTCTGGTCGAACGTCGAGCTGGTGAAGAGCATGGGGCTCTCCTACACGGTGGGCAATCCGATGCTCGAGTGGATCAAGCCTTCGACCCTCTACGACCTTGGGAATGCCCAGACCGACATGGAGCGCAAGAAACAGTCGTGCGCGATGCCGCCCCGGAACCTGCAGGCCAAGAACGGGAAGCTTCACCCCTGCGACCTGGGCGTCGCCTTGACATGCATCGGGATCCTGGACGACCCGGAGGACTACGTGGACATCGCCGGTACCCCCGACCTGATGGCACTACGGGAGAAGATCCGGGCCTTCATCCATGCCCCCTTCTACCGCGCCTGCGGCCACTGCAACACCTATCCACAAACGTGCGAGGCCATGGCGCAGGGGCATCACGACTACACGAGGCCCTCTGCCGACTACTAGCCGGATGCACCGGGGGAATCATGATCGCTGGGGTGCGTACCTTGCAATTGGATGAACTCCACCTTCTGCGCGCGTGCGGGGTGGTGCTCTACGGGGCGGGGGCCGAGGGGAGGCGCTTCTTCGACCTGCTGGCCTCTCGGGGGGTGACTCCGAGGGCGTTCTGCGACGCTTCCCCAGGGAAGGTCGGCCATGCCTATTGCGGCATCGACACCATCCCGATCGCGGAGCTGAAGAACCTTCCGGAAGGGTGCTGCATCCTGGTGTCCCTCCATGAGAGCAAGGTGGACCAGGTGCAGGCCGAGCTTCGGTCCTTCGGGATTGCCGCACCCTTCGTGGCGATCGACGAGAGGCCTTTCCTGGACCGTGACGGGAAGCTCCTCATCTTCGACGAACTGGCGTGGCTGCGGAGCGGCCCGCCCCATCTGAGGCAGGTCTACCAGGGCCGTACGACGGACCCCAAGGCCTACTTCAATGAAGTGGCAGATCATCCCCTCCGCTTCTATCTGGACAAGGGCGGCTTTGCGGCGGAGGACATGACTTCGCGCCTCGTGAACGCGAGGGACGGGGTCCGGGTGACTGCGGCTTCACCGGAGCAGGGGGATTTCACGGTCTATGTCTGCGGAAGCTCGGTTGCGCTGGGCCACCACAACGAAGACGCGCAGACCATCGCCAGCCGCCTCCAGTACCGCATGAACCAGGAACTCCTGGAGGGGCGCCAGGGAAGGGCCGTGAACAAGGGCATCTACGCATTCCCTCTCCTCCTGAATGCGGACGACCTGGATGTCCAACCCCTGCGCCCAGGGGATTTCGTCTTCTTCGTGTACGGGAGCTACCTCATCCTGGGCCCAGGCCATGGGAACCGGTTCTCGGCGGCCGAGGCCCTGGAGTTGTTCGCGCACTACATCCTTCGGATGAAGGCGAGCTGCGAGAATCGGGGCGGAACCTTCGTGTTCTGCCTTCAACCATTCGTAGGGCGGATCCGGAACCCCTCGGAGTCGGAGCGCTTCCTCGCCGAGGACTGCGTGGTCTACCACGACCCCCACTTCGGCCTGGTTTCCGTGGACGCCGAAGCCCTTCTCCAGGCCCTCCGGGCGCGCGGCGTCGAGGTGTTGGACGGCGCGGATCCTTGCCAGCGGCCACATCCCTTCGGAGAGCTCTTCATCGATCGGACCCACCTTTCCCCGGCCGGGAACGACCTGCTGGCCGCACTGTTCTGGGCGCGGATCCGGAAAGGGGCTGCGGGGGATCCGGGTGCGCGTTCCCGTGCGTCCGCCGCGGCAGGTGCGGCGGGACTCGTCCGGGACTACGAGGACAGCTGCCGGGGCTACCTGGACCGCCACCTCCCGCGCTTCCGCGAACAGGATCTGGAGGCCTTTCGTCGGGAGCATGCGTGCCACCTTTCCTCCCCGGGGGTGCATGGCTGCATCGTCGTCAACTGCAACCCGTTCACGCGCGGGCACCGTTTCCTGATCGAAACGGCCGCGCGCCGGGTGGACCATCTTTTCGTGTTCGTCCTCGAGGAAGACCGCTCCTTCTTCCCCTTCGAGGACCGCATGGAACTGGTCCGCCAAGGGACGGTGGACCTGGCCAACGTGACGGTCCTCCGGAGCGGATCGCTCATCATCAGCTCGCTGACCTTCCCCGAGTATTTCCAGAAGGACCAGAGCCAGGACCGCCGGGTCGACTGCGGCTATGACCTTGACACCTTCTGTCGTGTCGTCGCTCCGGCCATGGGGATCCGGATCCGTTTCGTGGGGACCGAGCCCTTCTGCCGGATCACCGGGCAGTACAACCAGCAAATGAAGGAGGTCCTGCCGCGCCATGGGATCGAGGTGGTGGAGGTCGAGCGGTACGTAGGGGAGGATGGCGAGGCCATCAGCGCCTCCCGCGTCCGGAAAGCCCTGGAGAAGGGGGATTGGGACCAGCTGCGGCGCCTGGTCCCGGATTCGACCCTGGCCTACTTGAGGCGCTTCCGCGCTTCGCGGGCGGCCAACCCATGGGGAGAACGCCCTTGATTCCTGCACCATCCTGCCTGATCTGTGGGCGAAGCGAGCTGGAGGGGGTGGCTGCGGAGCTTGCGCCTTTCCTGAAGGCGAGGTGCGCCATTCTGGAACCTCCGCCGATCCGCCGGAGCTACTGCCCCGCCTGCGACTTCTCCTTCTACGACCACCGGCTCTCCGCCGAGGAGGCTGGGCGCCTCTACCAGGACTATCGTGGGGCGGAATACCGGGCGTTGCGGAACCGCTTGGAGCCAGGGGCGGCGTCCCCCCTGGACGCGCACGAGGATCGGAGGAGTCCGGGCAACCTGGCGCGCATCCGCTATGCCTCGGGCCTGATGGCGAAGTGGGAGCT
Organism: uncultured bacterium; assembly: GCA_964292295.1. Lineage (GTDB taxonomy): Bacteria > Acidobacteriota > Holophagae > Holophagales > Holophagaceae > CAXYVC01. The sequence continues at coordinate 32,558 of CAXYVC010000009.1, read as the reverse complement.
GCGCCCTGCAAGGGTTCTGGATTACGGAGGGGAAGCCGACGGCTGGCTCGCCCGTGCCCTCTTCCCCGAGGCCGAGGTTCACACCTGGGACCTTTCGTCCGAGATGCCCCTTCCGCCCGAAGGCGCCTTTGATCTGGTCCTGTGTGCGCATGTGCTGGAGCACGTGTCCTTCCCCCTTGCCAGCCTGGGGGAGATCCGGTCTTTCCTGGCCCCGGGTGGGCGCCTCTATCTCGAAGTCCCCTACGACCCCGCCGGGCCCCTGGTGGGCGCCTCTATCTCGAAGTCCCCTACGACCCCGCCGGGCCCCTGGTGGCGACCCTGCTGGAGGGCCATCCCCTGAACCGGATGCACGAGCATCTTTCGTTCTTTTCGGTGCAGGCCCTCCTGCGCCTCGTGACGGCGGCGGGGCTTTGGCCGACGCGGTGCGCAGCGGTCCGCGCGTCCCCCCATGTGCGCAGTCTGATGGTGCTCGCGGAGGAGGGGGGGCGGACGTCCGTCTTTCCGGAGCCGGACCCTGCGGAGGACGTGTGCACGCCGATCCTTTCGGCCGCCTTCCAGCGTCTGGACGCGCAGGCACGGCACTGGAAGGCCCAGGGGCTCCGCGTGGGGCTTTACCCCGCGGGCCATTATGGGATGGAGCTGCTGGCCTCCACCTGCATGGGGGACGTGGTGGCCGCGCTGGGGGACGGGGACGTCTCGCTCCATGGGCAGGTCCGCATGGGGCGTCGCATCTATGGCGCCTCCGAACTTCAGGAGCTCGGCCTCGACATCCTGCTGGTCGCCTCTCCCCTGCACGAGGAGGCCATCGCACGCGCGCTCGCCTTCCTGGAAAGGCCGAGGGTGGTCCGGGCTTCGGAACTCTAGAGGCGGATGCTCCCTGCGGGTGGGGCGTAGGAGCACAGGCGCTTCTGGGGGCTCGCCGCCTCGAAAGTGTCCAGGGCCGCGCCCCGTTCCCCAGGGGGAAGCCGCAGGATCCGCCGGAGTTCCTGCCATGCGTCCGCCTCCTGGATGCCCGGCTTCAGGGCGCAGGCCAGATGCAGGTACTGGGTGGCGGTGCGCGGCTCGTTCTCACGCATCAGCTGGGTGCAGTAGCGCAGGCACATGGTCCCGAGCTTCTCCATGGCGGGCCGGAAGCGCTGGGCAACACTGGGCCGGTCGAAGCGCAGGGCGAGCTCACGGAAGGCGTGCAGCATCCGGACGTGTTCCAGGCTGTTGGTCAGGTTCCGGATGGCGCCGCTGGTCACGTTGGCCGCATGGGTTCTGTACGTGCACAGGGGATCCTGGAGGTACCCCATGTCACAGAGGCTGGCGAAACAGAAGTTGTAGAACCAGTCTCCGGAGATGTCGAAGAGGTAGCCTCCCGTCTGGCCGATGAGGGCATCGATGGCGCGGGAGCGGAAACACTGGGTGGCCACGCCGATGCCCGCCATCATGAAGACTTCCATCTGCTGGGTGCTGGGGATCACGCAGCTGCAGTCGTAGAAGGGGGGCTCCTGGGTGATCTTCCCTTCCGTGTCCATGGCGTTGCGGTGGAAGAGGACGAAGCCCACCGTGGGGTGCGCCTCCATGAGCGCCATGCATCGCTGCACCATCTGGGGGTGGACCATGTCGTCGGAGGAGACGTAGATGAGGTATTCCGAGCGCGGGTCCTGCAGGGCGCAGGCCTTGGTGTGGTTCCTGGAGCCGCCGATGTTCTCGTCGTTGCGGTAGACGCGCAGGCGATCCGGATAGCGGGACTGGAAGGCCTGCGCGATGTCCCAGGAGTCGTCCGAGGAGTGGTTGTCGACCAGGACGACCTGCAGGTTCTCGTAGGTCTGCTGGACAACGCTTTCGAGGCAGGCGCTCAGGTAGCGCCCGTAGTTGTAGTTGGGGATGAGGATGGAAACGAGCGGACGCCCGGCCATGTCAGGCCCGCGCTCCGCTGGCCGTGGCCTGGCGGGGCGTCTCCGGGTCGAGTTCGGGCGCATAGGCCAGGCCCAGGGCGCGGAGGGCCTGCGCCTCCAGGGATCTCCCCTGCTGCTCAAGGCCCTTGGCCCCGCGGACACACTCCCGGGCGAGGCGCTGGATGGCGGCCGGCAGGTGGGCGCAGACGGCGCTCCGGCCCAGGCGGGCGGCGATCGTGTGGAAGGCCTGAAGGAAGAGGTAGTGCTCGATCTGGTCCTCCATGGCCGGGATGAAGGCCTCCCCGAGCCGGGCGCGCGCGTCGCCGCAGAAACAGGGAGGGGCGCTGATGTACCCCACGTCGAAGATGGAGGCGCTCATGACGAGGGGAAGCCAGGTGGGGAAGCGGTTGAAGATGAAGGCCTCGCTGTGCGAAAGGTTGTAGGCCTCCACCCTGAACAGCGGCATGGCATGCAGGTGGAGGCCCCGGGCCATGAAGGCCTCCATCATGTCGCTTCCGGGAAGGACCTCCGTGCCTTCACGGAAGGGCGCGGCTGCCGTGGTCTGCCCATCGGGGTGGATGGCATCCGCGTGGGTCAGTACGCATCCGATGCGCTTGCTCGTCTCGAAGAGCCCCATGGCCCGGGAGACGTAGCCCGGGCAGAGGGCGTCGGTGGGGGGGAGGTACTGGAGGAACATGGACCTGGGGTTGGCCAGGATCCGGCAGCGGTTGCGGTGGTCGACCGGGCCCACGTGGTCGAAGAGGCGCCCGATGTAGAGCCTGTCCCGGTGCCGCTTCTCGTAGTCCGTCAGGATGTCGTAGGTTTCATCCGTGGAGCGGTTGTCCAGGACCACGACCTGCATGGGCTCGTAGTCCTGCTCGAGCACGCTGCGCAGGCAGCGCTCCAGCGTGGCGGCATGGTTGTACGTCGGGATCAGGATGGAAACGATGGGCTTGACCATGGATTTCCTGTTCGTGTCTGGGGAGCTTCGGAAAGCATAGCGCGGGCTGACGCGGGGACCCGTCAGTGCGGGACCTGGATCAGCGTGCAGAGGCCCCCGTTCAGGAGGGGGCGCAGATCCATGGGGGCAGGTTCCTGGTCCCGAGAACCCCCCTGGGCGAACACGCTCGGAAGGGGGCGGGCGGGCCCCAGGGCCGCACGGATGGCTGCGGAGAGGAGAGGCGCGGAGAGACCCTGTACGCAGGCGTCCCCATGGGGACACCCGCCCTGGCAGAAGAAGCAGGCCAGAGGCCGCGTGGCGAGGACGGTGCTCGGCGCGTAGGGGAATACGGAGGCGAAGGTCTCCCCGTGGGCGAGCACCACGTGGGGGATCTCCAGGGCACAGGCCAGGTGGGCGAGGTCGTTCTCGCCGGTGACCACCAGGCGGGCCCGCTGGACCAGGGCTGCGTGGATCCCCGGCGCGAGCTTCCCTCTGAGGTCGAGGGAAGGCGATGGCAGGACGGGCGAAGGATGGCCGTCCGCCACGGCGGGCCCCAGGAGGAGATGGCAGGCATCCTGGGGGGCCGCCTCCATCAAGGCCTCGGCCAGCGCCGGTGGCAGCGTCCCGAGGGGGGCGGGGGCGAGCAGGACGAGCGGATGCCCCCGCCAGCCGTGATCGGCCAGGAGCTGCTCCGCCGCGGCCTGCGCCTCGGCGTCCGGCCATCCGGGAGCGGGGGCGCAGGCGGGAGGAAAGCCGAAGGCTTCCAGGAAGGCGTTGGCCCGGTCGAGGGGGTTGCCGGTTGCTTCGAGCAGGCGGGTGTAGCCCTCGTCCAGGCGGGCAAGCCCCGGGGGCACCTGCGCTTCTGCGGGCCTCCGGAAGGCCAGCTTGGCCCCGGCGCGGGACGCGAACTGGATCAGGTCCAGGGCGGGCTCCCGCTGGGCGGAGAGGTTCAGGATGGCCTCGGGCCCGAAGGCTTCAAGCTCCCGGGTCAGCTCGCTCAGGTAGGAGGCCTCCTGCCGGAGGCGCTCCTCGGAGATCCACGTGAAGGAGGCCCGCGGCAGGGGGCAGGCGGCGAGGAGTTCGCGGCAGCCTTCCGGCGCGAACACCCGCAGCTCCGTGGCCGGGAGCAGGCCGCCCAGGCGCTCCAGGAGGGTGGCCGCCAGGAGCTGGTCCGGGACCGGGCCTGACGCGAGCAGGGCGATCCGGCGTGCACCGCGGAGCAGGAAACCCTCGTCGGCCAGGCAGAGCCTGCTGGCCTCGAGACCGGCTGGAGGGCTGCGCTGCTGCGAGAGGTGGCGCCATCCGAGATCCACGGCTTCGATGCGCAGCGGGTCGTACTCGACCGTCTGCAGCCAGGCTTTTGCCTTCTCCCACCCGGCTTCGTCCGGGGTGTTGCGCAGGGTGGTGATGATGCCCGCTCCGTGGTTCCGCTGGATCACGCGGTGGAAGGCGGAGCGGAGGGCGGGCCTGTCCCCGAAGAGGACCCGCGCGAACTCGCCCCAGGCCATGATGTCGTAGAACATGCGCTGCCACGGGTTGGATTCGGCCCAGCGGTCGTTGCCCAGGCGCTTGTAGACCAGGGGCTCCGGGATGAAGCGGAAGGGGCAGGATTTTCGCGTCATGCCGAGCATGGAGACCATGTGCGAGTACTCGGTCCAGCCCCAGGTGTCGCGGAGATCCTGCTGCTCCAGCCAGCGTTCGCGACGGAAGACCATGATGCTGAGGAAGGCGAAGACACCAGCGGCAAACCTGCACTGTTCGAGGTATGCGCGCAGGTCCTCGTCCTTTCCCAGGTCGTAGGTGGTGCGCTCCAGGGGGGCGACGTACCAGTAGGCGCTTTCGGGAAGGGGCTGGAGGCTCGCGTCGGTCTCGATGGCCCAGCCCAGGTAGATGTCCCGCTTCTCGGGCAGGTGCTCCAGCACGGTCTTCAGGGAACCGGGCAGCAGCGCGTCGTCGTCACCCAGATACCAGCAATACTCGCCCCTCGCCCGGTCCACGACGCGGTCGATGTTGCGGTGCCCGCCGATGTTCTCCTCGTTGCGGTGGTAGCGGATGCGCGGGCACTGCGCCGCGAAGGTGGCGCACAGCTCCCGGGTGCCGTCCGTGGAGGCGTTGTCGGAGACGACCACCTCGATGGAGGTGTCCGGATGGCGCTCCAGCTCCTCGACCACGGACCGCAGGCAAGTCTCAAGGAAGTCGCGCCGGTTGTAGGTGGGAATGCAGATGGACAGAAGGGGGCTGGCATCCATGAGGGGCTCTCCGCGTCGGGCCGAAGGGGGAACCCCTTCAGGCTAACCGTTCCAGGCAGGCCTGCAGCACCCGCTCCGGCGCCAGGCGCTCCATGCAGCGGTACGGAGGCTCCACTTCGCACCACCGGCTGAAGCGGGTCGGGATGTCGGCGGAGGGCAGGCCATGGGCGCCCTCGAAGCGGGCCACGGCCTCCGGATCGAGGATGTGGGCGTAGCAGGGGAAGCGCGGGCACGCCGCCTCCAGGGCGGTGGCGTTCCAGGCCGCGGCCGCGTGGCGGAAGGGCAGGCGGCAGGTTCCGCGCACCACGGAGTAGAGGCCCACGATGCCGATGTCCGAGGCGCCCGCGAGCTGGACGGGGCCGCCGTCGGTGGAGACCAGGAGCCGGGAACGCCGGCAGAGGGCCACCACCTCCAGCGGTTCCAGGGCGTCCACCAGATCCTGGACACCCGCTGTCCGGAGGGTGTGGACGCCGCGCTGGGGATCGGCGCTGCGGCTTCCGATCCAGCAGGGGCGCCAGCCTGCCGCCGCCAGCCCTTCGGCCAGTGCGCGCCAGGAGGCGGCGGGCCAGGTGCGGTTGGGATCCCCGAGCCCCGCATGCAGGAGGACGCGCCGCGCATCGTCCCGCGGGTCGGCAAGGTCCCGCAGCCGGGCCTGGACGGCATCCGGGAGTTCCAGGTGGAGCTGCTTGAGGACCGGCGGCGCCTGGAGGCCCAGCGCCTGGAGGTAGGCATCCACTTGGTGTGCCGCGCTCAGGCCGAAGCCGGCGGAGTTGAGGTCGAAGGAGGAAAGCTGCGCCCAGGCCTCCGGCAGGGCTTCGCGTCCCAGGCGGGGATCCCCGGCGAGCCCTCGGGCCTCCTCCGGGGAGCTGACCACGGCGTCCACGTAGGGGCAGGCCCTCGCCATCGCCGCGTGCCTGGGGTGGGTGACGAGCACCACGGCCGCCACACGCAGGAGCTTGATGGCCTTGGCGGCGGCCAGGACCATGGCCACGTCGCCCAGGCCCCCCACTCGGTTCAGAACGATCACGGCGCGCGCACGCATGGGCCTTCCTGGCGGACAGCCTTCACTGTAGCGGAGAGGAGGCTTCCTATTGGGCCGTTGTGGCGTCCGTCCGACGCTCCATCCGCTCCGACACCACGTCCACGTCCAGGCGCTTCGCGGTGGCGTAGAGGGCGGCGCGGGTGAGGCCGAGGGCCTCGGCGCTCTCGGCGATGCGGTAGCCGTGGCGCTGGAGGGTCTCGCGCAGGAGGCGGCGCTGGAAGGCGCGGGAGGCCTCGGCCCAGGTGCGCTCTGGTCCGCCCGGGGCCTGGAGTTCCGGGAAGTGGGCGGGCGCGAGGGGGGCGTTCCCGCAGCGCAGCATCGCGCGCTCCAGCGTGTGCACCAGCTCCCGGAAGTTGCCGGGCCAGGGCAGGCGGGCGAGGGCCTGGGCGAGGCCGGGCGCGACCGGCGGGGCGGGCCTCCCCCGTTCCGCGGCCAGGCGACCCACGAGGCGGGGCAGCAGGAAGGGCATCTCGTGGCGGCGTTCGCGCAGGGCGGGCAGGGTGAGCACCGCGCCCTGCAGGCGGTACAGCAGGTCCCGGCGGAAGAGGCCGCGCTCCGCGAGGGCCTCCAGGTCCTTGTGGGTGGCGGCGACGAAGCGCACGTCCACCTTCACGGCGCGCTGGTCGCCCACCTTGCGCACCTCCCGCTCCTGGAGCACGCGCAGGAAGAGGGACTGGAGGCGCGGCGAGAGGTCCGCCACCTCATCCAGGAAGAGGGTCCCGCCGTCCGCGGCCTCGATGGCGCCGCCGCGGGTGCGGTCGGCCCCCGTGAAGGCGCCCTTCACGTGGCCGAAGAGCTCGGATTCCAGCAGGCCCTCCGCGAAGGCGCAGACGTTCACGGGCACCAGGGGGCCGTAGCGGGCGCTCTGGCGGTGCAGCTCCCGGGCGGCGAGTTCCTTGCCGCTCCCCGTGGGGCCGAGGAGGAGCACGGGCAGTTCGGAGGGGGCCACGCGGCGCAGCTCCGCGAGCAGGGAGGCCATGGGTTCGCTGCCGTCCGCGAGCAGCTCGCCCTCCGAGGCCTCGGGGGGCGGGGGGATGCGGGGCGCCAGCTCCGCCACCCAGGGGGCGAGGAGGGCCAGTTCCGCGCAGGCCTCGAGGGAGGCCTCCCGGGGCAGGGCGACCAGGGCGGAGCCCACGGAGGCCCCCTGCCACTGGAGGGGGAAGCCCCACCAGACGCGGCCGTCCTCCAGAAGGCAGGGGGGCAGCTCCCCCTCGGCCTGCATCCTCGCCAGCACGGCTTCCGGAGGCGGGCCCCCGGGGCCCAGGGGAGAGCCTCCCGCCAGGATCCAGGCCCGGAAGGGGCGTGCCGCCAGCCAGGCCAGGATCCGCGCCTCCGGGCTCTCCGCCGGGGTCTGGCCGGGGGCGGGCCACAGGGCCTTGAGGCGCGCGGCCTGCTGGGCGTTGCCGCCCCGCTGCACGAGCACCTGGAGCTCCAGCAGGCGGGCGGGCGCGCGGCTGGCCGGAATGGCCTCGGCCAGCCTCAGGCCGCACTCCAGGCGCATGGCGCGGTTGGAGCAGGCCTCCCAGGCGGTCCAGAAGGCCTCGACCGGCTCCCGGCCGGCGCAGGCCCGGTGGCAGCTCCAGAACAGGGCGAGCTCGGGGTGGAAGCCCATGGGGGCGGCTTCGGGGAAGCCCGCGAGGGCGGCCTCCAGGAGAAGGCGGTACTCCGGGTGCTCCAGGTGGGCCAGCGCTTCGCGGATGCCCTCCCGGTCGCCGGTCTCCACGGCCTTGCCCCCCAGGTGCATCCAGGGTTGCTCGAGCTCCGGTGCGCGGGAGGCGAGCTCCCGCAGGAGGCGTTCGGCCCCGGCCGCATCCCCGCGCAGCTCCAGGAGCTGGGCCTCCTGCAGCTCGCCGTAGGGGCTGGGCTGGGGGCCTTCCGTCCGCAGCCACCAGGCGTAGATCTCCGGATCCCCCCACAGGAGGGCCGCCTGGGCGGCGTTGGCCGCGCTGCGGGCGGCCCAGAAGGGGCTTCCCAGGCGCTGGAAGTGGGCATGGGACCAGCCGAAGGCATGCAGGGCCTTCTCGATGTCCGAGGCATGGAAGGCCCGCAGCCCTTCGGCCATCCAGTGGAAGGGGTCCGCGCAGGGGTGGGCGTCCACGCCCCAGGCGGGATAGCCCTCGGCGGGGGGCGGAAGGGCGCCGCCCCAGCGCACCCGGAGGCGGTCCAGGACGGAGTCCCCGCTTTCGGGCGGGGTTGCGGTGTGCAGGCCGGCTTCCAGGTCCCGGGCCAGGGCGGGTTCCCAGCCCGGAGGCAGGGATTCCCCCGCCGGGGCCCGTCCTTCCAGGAGCTCTGTCAGGGGCGCGCGCGGCGCCTGGCCGAAGGCAAGGCCGGTTGGCAGCAGGCGCGCCAGGGCTTCGGGGCAGGCGCCCGGGGCCCGCCCCCAGGCGCGCAGGCGGGGATCGAGGACCCAGTGGCCGTCCGGGAGGCGGTGCAGGTGGGGGCTGTCCTCGGGAAGCCCTTCCGGGGGCTGCTCCAGCCACAGCGGCGCCAGGGCGTCGGCAGCCAGGAGGCGTCCCAGGTCCACGTCCCCAGGGGGCGCCCCGGCGGGGAGCAGGCGGCCCTCGGCGTCCTGGGCGCCCAGGAGGGTCTCCCACCACCCCGGCGGAAGGCGACGCAGGGCCGGCGGAACCAGGGCTTCCAGGAAGGGAGGCAGCCGCAGGGTGCCGTCCGCTTCCACCGCGCCCAGGGGGGCGATCCAGCGCAGGCGCTCGGGCAGGTCCAGGAGCACGGTGCCGAGGGCCATCCAGGGGGCGCCGTCCCCCTGGAGCAGCCGTTCCCAGGCCCAGCGCTGCCGGGGATCCTCCTTCGGTCCCGGCCGCTCGGGATCGGCCTTCGCCGACCCGTGGCGCAGCAGGGCGACCCAGGCAGGGTCGGGCCCTTCGGCCCAGGCGTCGGGCGGCCCGGCGGGATGCGGGCCCGGGCCGTGCTTGGCCTCCCAGGCGAGCCGGGGCCAGCGGCCTTCGCCGCCGCCCAGGAGCCAGGCCTGCCCCAGCGCGGCGAGGGTCCAGGCGGCATCCCCCCAGCGCCGCCCCCGGGCCAGGGGCCAGGGCGCGCGCCAGTGCCCCAGCCAGGAGGCGCGCAGCACGACCTCCCCCGCCGGGGGCCGGCCTTCCTGGAGGGCATGGGGGAACATGCCCCCACGGTGCCGGAGGCCGCTCCGGCCCGCAAGCCCCGGGCTCAGTTCACGTTCATGTACGGGACGGCCTTCGACTTCTCGGTGGCGAGCTTGTACTTGTAGATCCCGTAGAAGTCGATCTCCCGCTCGTAGTTGAGGCTCAGCCTGCAGGTGCCTCCCTGGTCGCCGCCGCTCTTGGACACCTGGATGGCGCCGGGCGCCAGGGCCTCCGGGATCTCCAGCTCCCGGGCCTTGGCTTCGATCTGCTTGGTCATGTTGGTCTGGTCCAGGAGGGCGGCGCGGCCGCAGATCTCCTGGGCGGTGGTCCAGAGCTCGTTGTTGGAGTAGAGCACCGGCACGGCCTTGAAGGCGGTGCCGACGAGGAGGACCAACACCAGGAGGCTGACGATGCAGCCCACCTTGCCTTCGCCGCGCTGGGTGTGGAACGGTGCCATGGGAGTCTCCTGTCAGGGCTTCAGGTCCGCGAGGGCCTGCTTGGCCAGGGGGGCCACGAGGGGGCCCTCGGGGCCGAAGAGGGTGGCTTTGGGGTATTTCAGGGCCTGCCGGAAGGCCTGCTGGGCCTCTGCGAGGTAGACGCTCCCCATGCGCAGCAGGCAGAGGCCGGTGTAGTAGTCCAGGGTGCCCTGGCTCACGCCCTCGGTGGCCTCCATGCGGGTGTCGCGCAGCACCTCCATGGCCCGGTCGTAGAGGCGGAAGTGCATGAGGGCCAGGGCCTGGTTCAGGCGCAGCAGGGCGAGCTCGTCCCCCTTGGCGCCGGCCTGGCGGAGGCGCAGCTCCGCGAGCAGGAAGGGATAGCTCAGGGCGGGGGCGTCCAGGGGCAGCTCCAGGCCCTGGAGGGTGACCGTCAGGGGGATGGGCGCCTCGCCCTGGCCCACCCGCAGGGGGCCCGGCGTGCGCGCCAGCCGGTCCCGGAAGGCGGCCACGCTGGCCACGGGCTTGCCCGCCGCCTGGAGGAGGGGCTTGCCAACGCGGAGGCCCGCCTGGGTGGCGGCCGCGCCGGCCTGCAGAACCAGGGGGCCCGCCTCGCCGGGGATGTCCGCCAGGACGATGCCCGCCCAGGCTTCCCGCAGGGGAGGAATGGCCTCCAGCCGGGCCGCCAGGGCACCCAGGGGGTCCTGCTCCAGGGGCTTCACGACCAGGCGCTCCTCCTCGCCGGGGTTCAGGGTGGCCAGGCATAGCTCCACCTGGTGGATGGGCTTGCCGGGCAGGGGCCTGGCGCTGAGCACCAGCTCCGCCTCGCGGTTCGCCCGGAGACGCGCCAGGGCTGCCTGCACCGTTTCGCCGGGCACCGGGGGGATCCAGGCCACGCCGGCGAGGCGGGTCTCGAGCTTCTCCAGGAGCCCCAGGAGGCGCTCCCGGCCCGCGAAGGGCTCCTGCCCCTCGAAGCCGAGGTAGGCGAGGCGCGGCCGCGGGGCCGCGTCCACCGTGAGCGAGGCGTCCTCCGCCAGCGTGACGGGACGGCTGAAGCCTCCGGCCGGGAAGCGCACCTGGAGGGTGTAGCTTCCGGGGCAGGCCTGGAGCTCCTTCACGGGTACCGGGCCCAGGCTGCGGCCGTCCAGGAACAGCTCGCCCGGCACCGGGCAGCGGACGCTCAGGCGGGCGTGGCTGGGCTCCAGCTTCACGGGCTCCAGTTCGTGGTCGGCGTAGGGCGTGGCGTAGTCCGGCCCCAGGCGCAGCTTCCGGGGCCGGTAGCACGGGGCGCGCACCTCGAGGATGTGCTCGCCCGCGGCGAGGCCGTCCCCCACGAAGGCGGCGCTCAGCTGCTCCGGGGTCAGCGCGAGCTTCTCGGCGAAGGGGCGCAGGGCCGCCGGGGCCACGCCGGAGGTGGTGCCGAGGGGCTTGCCGTCCAGCAGGACCTGGGCCCCCACGGGGAAGGTGTGCACCGCGACGGTGCTGGAGCTGCGCACCAGCTTGAAGTCCAGGGCGCGGGGCTCCTTCAGCGCAAGTTCCACCTGCTGCTGGAGGGGCTGGAAGCCGGGCTTGCTGTAGGCGAGGGTGTGGGAACCCGGAGGCAGGAACTTCACGGCGGGGCTGGCGGAGCGGGGCTTCCCGTCCACCGTCAGGATCCCGTCGGTGGGCTCGAGGGTGAGCTTCACCTTGGCGAGGCGCCCCGCGCGCAGGGCGTCGAAGGCCGCGAGGAGGCGGGCGTTGGTGAGGCTGCGGTCGAGCTCGAAATCCGGATTCAGGTCGAGCAGGGCCTCCAGGTGCTTGGGCACCCGCGCCTTGCGCGCGGCGCTGCGGTCGTCCAGCACCGCCAGCCAGTTGTAGGCCTCGCTCAGCACGCCGGTCCAGGCGGCGTCCAGGCTGCGGCCCTTCGGCTCCAGGGCGGCGATCACCTGCTCGAACTTGGCGGTGGCCCCCTCCCGGTCGCCCTGGGTGGCCCACAGGGCCTTGCCCTGGATGAGGCTCTCCCGGAGCGCCGGATCCTGGGCGGAGAGGCCGGGGGCCAGGAGCAGGAGGGACAGGGCGAGGCGGATCAGCGGGCGCATGTCAGTTCAGCCGGATGAGGAGATCGTTGGAGCGGTCGGCAAGGAGGATCCCCCCCTGGCGGTCCAGGGCCAGGGCCCGGAAGCGCCCGGAGATGCCGAGGGCCTTGAAGGTGGCTTGCCGGAGCAGGGTGCCGTCGGGGCCCCAGAGCACCACGCCCTCGAAGTCGCCCCCCTCCACCAGGGCCGCCACGTGCCCGGTGGGGTCGCTGGCCAGGGCCAGGACCTCCCGGAAGGCGGCTGGCAGGTCCTTGCCGTAGGGCACCGTGAGGCGCGGCTGGCCCTCGGCGTCCAGGAAGAGCAGGCTGCGGTTCGCGTCGGAGGCCACGACGCCCCCGCCCCCCGGCAGGGCCGCCATGGCCGAGGGGGCGGGCGTGGGAATCTGGCGGCTGCTGCCATCCGCGGCCACCACGGTGAGGCTGCCGGCCTTGGCGTCCGCCACCCAGAGGGCGCCCCAGGCGTCCAGGAAGGCGCCCGTCGGGCTGGCGAGGGTGGGCAGGGGCAGGGGCGGCTGCCCCTCCTCCTTCACCACGCCGAGCTTGGGAACCAGGAGCCAGGGCTGGCCCGAGGGGCCCACCAGCAGGGCCTTTGCATTTTTGGCCACGGGGCCTGCGGGAATGAGCTCCGCGCCCTTCAGCTCGAAGGCGCGGTCAAGGTCGTCCTGGTAGATCAGCAGGGCGCCGTTCGGCGCCACGGCCATCAGCGTCGGCGTCTTCAGCCATTTCTGGCGTCCCTGGGGCCAGGGCCCCTCGCTGCGCAGGGGCGGCTTCTGGAGGCGGTGCTTCACGCGCACGGCGAGGCGCCAGGCGGCCTCCTCGGCCTCGGGGGAGGCGGGCCAGCGGTTCCGGGGGCCCTGGAGCAGCCGCAGGCAGCCCGGGAGATCCCCGGTGAGATCGAGGGCCTCCGCGAGCTGAAGCTGGGCCTTCGGGGCCACGGGGCTGCCGGGGTCCAGGCGCAGGGCCTCGACGAAGTGCGCCAGGGCGCGGGAGGGCTGCCCCTGGACGAGGCAGGCCAGGCCCAAGCGGTAGCGGGCCTCCTGCACGGCCGGGTGCTCGGGGAAGAGGTCCACCAGGCGGTTCAGCTCGCCCATGGCCTCCTTCAGGTCCTGGGGCTTGCGGCTGCGCTCCGCGAGGACCGTTCCCCGCAGGAGCAGGGCCTCGGCGGCCTGGGGCGTCTTCATGTGCTCGGCCTTCAGGCGCTCCAGCAGCGGCATGGCGGCGTCCGCCTTGTGCTCCACGTCCAGGTGGTGGCGGGCCATGGCCAGGAGGGCGCGGGCCGCGAAGGGGCTCGCCGGGGCCTGCTGGAGGAGCTGGCGCCAGGTCTCCAGGGCCTCCCCGTGGCTGCGGGCGGCGTAGGCCCGTTCGCCGGAATGGAAGAGGCGCTCCGCCAGGTCGTCCTGGGCCGGAAGCGCCGCCGCCACGGCGAGGGCCAGGGAGGCCGTGCGCAGCCAGCGGGGGGATGGGAGCATGGGCAGCCTCGCGACAGGGGTAGGAACCTCAGATTCTAGCGTCAGCCTTGCAGGGTGTTCAGGAGCTGCTCGGGGGGGTAGGGCTTGAAGAGGGTGCCGAGCAGGCAGGGGTGCTCCGCCAGGGCGCTCGGGTCGCGGCGGGCGGTGCTCAGGAGCACCCGGGTGATGCGCTGCTGCTCCCACTGGGCGAGGATCCAGGCGTCCAGCGGACCCTCCGGGTCCTGGCGCTCGGACAGGAGCAGATCCGCGGGCGCCTCCGCGAGGAGGGCTTCGGCTTCGCCGCGCTCCGCGGCTTCCCGGATCTCCCAGCGTCCCGGCGGTTCCAGGGCGGCGAGGAGGCGCTTCCGGAAGAAGGCGCTGGGCTCCAGCACGAGGATGCTGCGCACAGGCGGCAGGCGGTTCAGGTCTTCCTCCGCCAGGCCGAGGGCCAGGAGCGCGCTCCGGGCGGCGCTCTTGAGGCCGAGTCCCGTGGCCCGCAGGTAGACCATGCGGATGGGTTCCACGAGTTCGGGCTGATGGCTGCGGCCCCCCAGTTCACAGAGGTGGGCCACCTCGCGCCAGTCGCCGCCGCGCTGCAGTTCCTCGCCCACCATCCCGGCGAGCTCCCGGGCCAGCTCCGGGCGCAGGATCAGCTCGGGGTCCGCCAGGCACTCCCGGAGGGCCAGGAGCGCCTCTGCGCGCTTGGGACCGGGCTCCGGGCGGTTCGCGAGGCGCGCGCGCAGCTCCGCCTCCTTGGAGGCGAGCTTGCCCAGGGCATCGCTGCGGCGCCCCATCTCCTTGATGACCGCGGCCACCCGTTCGTTGGCTTCCCGGTCCCACTGTTCCTTGGTGCGCATGTCGAAGAGCTGGTCGGAGAAGCGCTCCTTCAGCTGCTCGTAGGCGTCGCGGTCGAAGGCGTAGAGGTCCTGGAGGGCGAGGAGGGTGGGGAGGCGCTGGCCTTCGCCCTCCCGGGAATCGAAGAGGCGCTCCACGAGCTGGAGCACGGAAGACACCTGCGCGGCGGGCAGGGGGTGGTCGAAGTCCGGGAAGGCCGCGAGGGCGCCCTCCAGGCAGAGCAGGAGCACCTGGGGATGCTTGAGGCCCGGGGCCTTCTGGAGGAGGCCCAGGGAGGCCTCGGGGGTGCCAAGGGCGCCGAGGGTGCGGGCGATGGCGAGCTGGAGGGCCAGGGGCTTGCCGTCGTGGAGCTGGTCCAGGAGCGTCGCCGTGCAGCGGGGATCCCGGATGGTCCCCAAGGCGTCCACCGCTTCCACCAGGAGTTCGTCCCGGCCGTCCTTCTCCACGAAGGCGATCAGGCGCTCCACCGCGGCCGCGGTCTGGTTCTCGCCGAAGACGCGGATGGCGAGGCGGACCTGCTCGGTCTGGCCGCCGTCGAAGCGCGCGGCCAGGGCCTGGAAGCTGCCGGGGAGCTTGCCCAGGTGGTGGATGGCCTGCTGGCCCACCTCCACGATGGGATCCTGCATGGCCCGCAGGAAGAAGGGCACCAGGCTGTCGTCCTCCCGGCTGCCCAGGGCGTGGAGGACCTTCTGGCGGCGCTCCAGGTCGGGGTCCGCCAGCAGCTCCTCCAGGAAGGCCGTCTCGGTCGCGGGCACCAGGCGCAGGCAGGCCTGGATCAGGCCCTCGCCGCCCACCCGCTCCCGCAGGGCCTCCATGAGGCCCGGGAGCACCTCGGGTGCGCCGCAGTGGCCCAGGTCCACCTTGCGGGCCAGGGCCTCCGCCGCCAGGTCGCACTGGGCGGCAAGGCGAACGAGCTGCTCCTCGGTCGTGCTGGAGGCTTCGGACAGGTAGGCGGTGAAGCGCGCCTGCTTGCCCTCCAGGAGCAGGGCGGCGCCTTCGACGAGGAAGGCCTCCAGGGGGCCCTCACTGGCTGCGCGCAGGGTCTCGAGCTCCGGTGCCGCATCCGGGATTTCCTCGCTCCCGAGGCGCAGAAGGCGCTCCACCGCCTCGGGGCTGCGCTCCCGGAAGTGTTCCGCCAGGGTGCGCATGAGCTCCGGGAGGGCGGCGCCCCGGGAGACGGTGTGCAGGCGGTGCTGGAGGCTCTCCAGCAGGCGGGACTCCTGAGTCTCCCGCCGGCCCTGCTCCAGCAGCCGCTGCAGGAAGGCGAGGGCCTCGGCGCCCGGGATGCCGGACACGAGGCGCAGGACGAGGCGGCGGACGAGCTCATCCCCTCCCTGCCAGGCCTCGGCCAGGGCGGGGAGCAGCTCTGGACCGGCCAGGGCCGCCAGCATCCGGGCGCCCTGGAGGGCCAGCTTCGGGTTGCCGGCGCCCTCCTGCAGGCGGCCCAGGTAGTGGGCGGCGGGCTGGGTGGGATGGAAGAGGGCCAGTTCCCGCTCGAGGATGACCCGGTGATCGGGGCCCGTGCGCCGGGCCTGGAGGGTCCTGAGGGCCTCGATGGCCTCCCGGGTGCCGAGGGCGCCCAGGGCTGCGCAGCCTTCGTCGAAGACCTGCAGGTCGCCCTCCTCCGCGAGGGCCTCCCGCAGCCAGGGCGCCCACTCGGGCCAGTCGAAGCGGGCGACCTGGGCGAGGATGGCGCGCTTGAGCCCCTTGGGGGTGGTGCCCATGCCCAGCCGCGCGCCCAGCTCGCGGAGGAGCTGGCGCCGGCAGGACTGGAGGGACTGGGTGAGGCGTGGGCCGAAGCCGCCGTCCCCGTCCTGGTACTCCGCGAGCAGGGCCCGGAGGGCGTCCAGGGGCGTGAGCGGTGCGCTGCGGAGAAGGCGGGCCATGCCCCATTGTCCATCCTCCGGAGGCCCGCGCGAGTCCCGTTCCTCAGCCTCTTCTCAGGGAGGGCGGCGGGGGCTAGGGTGATGCCATGGTCCGGCGCCTCGTCCTCCTCCTCGCCCTTCCCCTTGCCGCCCAGATCCCCTACGACCAGATCCCGGCGGAATACCGGGAGGAGGTGCGACAGGTGGTGACCAAGGCGGACTTCCATTTCGCCACGCGCACGGAGCCCAAGCAGGTGCGCGTCGCGACCCTGGAGAAGATCTTCGACCACCCGCGGGTGGGCGTGGCCCTGTGGCGGTACTGCCGCTTCGCCCCCACCTTCTTCGCCTTCACCCATGGGGACGGAAGCTGGACGGTGGATGACGCCCAGGGGCTCCGGGGCACGATGCACCTGGTCTACCGCCGCCCCGGCCACCGCATCTACCTGGTGTACGGCGTGGCCGAGCCCGGGCGCGTGAACGCCCTGTCGCCCCGGGTGAAGGCGCGCATGCTGACCTCGTACCGCTACTGGGACGGCCCGAAGGGCTTCGAGAGCCACCTGGAGAGCTGGACCGAGCTGGACAGCGCGGTGCTGGGCTTCTTCGCCAAGCCCTTCCGCGGCGTGCTGCGGCGCAAGCAGGACCAGTTCATCGCCTACATCAACGGCAACGTGGCCGCCTTCGGCGAGTTCGCCGAGGCGGATCCCGCGGAGTACCGCCGGGCTTTGCAGGGTGAGGGGGATCTGGACGCCCTGCGCGACTTCGAGCGCCTCTTCCGCCGCAACGGCCACTGATGCCCCAGCTGCCGGGTATCCGGGAACTCTGGCGGCGCTGCGTGGAGCCCCGCGCGGCCTTCGCGCGGCGGGCCTCCGAGGCGCCCTCCCTCGGGAGCTCCTGCCGGAACCTGCTGCTCCTGCGCGCGCCCGTGGAAGCCGCGGGGCAGCTCCTGGGCTTCCTGCTCCTGGCCTCCGCCTGGGCGGAGCTGCGCGCCTGCCGGGGCCCCGCGGCCCTGGTGGCCGAGGCCCTGGGGCCGGAACAGGCCGAGGGCCTCCGCGAGCTGCTGGCCGCCCTGCCCGCGCTTCCCCCCGTTGCGCGCGTGCTGCCCTGGATCCCTCCGCTGGCGGTGCTCGCCGTGCTGGGGCTCTGGCTGCACCACACGGTCTGGGACCACATGATGCTGATGCTCCTGGGCGGCCTGCGGGAGCGCCGGGACTGGCGCAGCAGCTTCATCGCCGAGGCGGAGGCCCTCCAGGCCGGGACCCTGGGCGCCCTGGCGGGGCTCCTGGGCCGCGTGCCGGTCCTGGGCTGGCTGCTGGCGCTGCCGCTCGGCCTTCTGGGGCTCTGGTTCTGGGCCTTGCGGGGCTTCGCCCTGGCGGCCTGGCACGGATGTCCCGCCTGGAAGGGCGTGCTGGCCACGGCGCTGCACCTGGTGCTGCTCCCCGCGCTCGCGCTCCTGCTGCTGGGGGCCGCCGTGCTCCTGGCCCTCGCCCTGGCGGGGATGGCGTGCTGAAGCTGCAAGGCCCCCGCATGCCCTGGGTCGCCCTCGGCGGGGTGGCGGCCGGGCTTCTGGGATGGCTGGGCGCGCAGGCCTCCCTGGCCGGCCTCCTGCGCCTGCCCGCCTGCCCCACGCGCACCTTCTTCGGCATCTCCTGCGCCTCCTGCGGCGCCACGCGCTGCGTGCTGGCGCTGGCTCGAGGGCGTCTGGGCGAGGCCTTCCACTGGCATCCGGTGCTGGTGCTCCTGCTGGCCCTCGCCCCGCTGGCCATGCTCTGGGATCTGGAACGGGCCTTCCGGGGACGGCCGTACCCGGCGCTTCCGGAGGGGCCCGCGCCCCGCGCGGCGGCGGCGCTCCTGCTGCTGGCGACGTGGCTGATCCAGGCCCTGCGGGGGATCTGAGGTCCGCTTGGCCCGGCCCCCCGCTGCGGGCATGATGGTCCCACGTCATCCGTGGAGTCCGACGATGCCCTTCCAGGAGATTCTCGACAGGCTCATCGAGCGGGTGCCCGAATCCATCGCGGCGACCTTCAACGACAAGGACGGGGATCCCATCTGCAGCCGCACCATCGAGGTGCCCAACGACGCCCTGCAGCTGCTGGGCGCCTACCGGAACGTGGTGAAGCGCCACCTCCAGCAGGCGGTGGAGGACTTCGACCGGGGCGAGGTGGAGCAGGTGGCCTTCTGCACGGACCAGCACTGGATCCTGATGGTGGGCGCGGCGGAGCAGTGCAGCCTGGTGCTGGTGATGCACCGGGAGGGCATCCTGGGGCGCGCGCGCTTCCACATGGGGCAGGCCGTCGAGGCCCTGAACGCCGAGATCTAGAACGCGCCGGGAGGACCGGCGGAAGCGAGGGTGAGGAATGGAACGCCTGATGGGCCTAGCGGGAATTGCGGTCTTCGTGGTGCTGGCCGTGCTGCTCTCCCGGGAGCGGCGCGCCATCCACTGGCGGACGGTGGCCTGGGGGCTCGGCCTCCAGTGGGTCTTCGCGCTCATCGTGCTGAAGGGCCCCCAGCTCGCCTGGGGACTCTCCCTGCCCGTCGCCACGGGGGACGCCCTCCACCCCTGGCGCCAGCTGCTGCCCTGGCCGAAGGGACTCGGCTGGGGCGTGCTCGCCCTCATGTTCACGCCCATGCTCCTGAGGCGCTTCGCGGGCTTCGCCCACCGGGGCCTGAACTGGGGCATCTTCGGCGTGGTGGTCTTCGGTCTGCTCCGGGGCAACCTCGTGGGCAACGGCTTCGACCGCATGCGCGTGGTGGTGGAGCACCTGATGAGCTTCGCCCACGACGGCGCCAGCTTCGTCTTCGGGCCCCTGGCGGACGGCGCCAGCGGCAAGGTGGGCATGGTGTTCGCCTTCGTGGTGCTGCCCACGATCATCTTCGTTGCCAGCATCTTCGCCGTGCTGTACTACCTGGGCGTCATGCAGTGGGTGGTGGGCGCCTGCGCCCGCGCCATGGGCCGCGTGCTGAAGGTGAGCGGCGCCGAGAGCGTGAGCGTGGCGGCGAGCATCCTGATGGGCCAGACGGAGGCGCCCCTCACCATCCGGCCGTACCTGCCGCGCTTCACCCGCAGCGAGCTGATGGTGATCATGACCGCGGGCATGGCCCACGTGTCGGGCTCGATCATGGTGGCCTACGTGCAGATCGCCCACGTGGACATCGTGCACCTGCTCACGGCGGTGATCATGACGGCGCCGGGCGCCATCATGATGGCCAAGATCCTGGAGCCCGAGACGGGGCAGCCCGAGACCGCAGGCGAGGTGAAGGTGGACATCCCCTGCACGGATGCCAACGTGCTGGACGCGGCGGCCCGGGGCGCGGGCGAGGGCGGCCACCTGGCCTTCAACGTGGCGGTCATGCTGGTGGCCTTCATCGCCCTGGTGGCCCTCGTGAACGGACTGCTCAAGGCACTCCACCCGAGCCTCTCCATGGAAATCATCATGGGCACGGTCTTCAAGCCCTTCGCCTTCCTGATGGGCGTTCCCTGGTCCGAGGCCGGCCAGATCGGTGCGCTGCTGGGCAAGCGCATGGTGGTGAACGAGTTCGTGGCCTTCATCGAGCTGGGACAGCTGGCGGCGCTCTCCGCCAAGGCCAAGCTCGTGGCGACCTTTGCTCTCTGCGGCTTCGCCAACTTCTCGAGCATCGCCATCCAGATCGGCGGCATCGGCGCCCTCATCCCCGAGCGCCGCGGCGACCTGGCCCGCCTGGGCTTCCGCGCCATGCTGGCCGGCACCCTCGCGAACTTCCTCAGTGCCTGCATTGCCGGGGTGCTGAGCTAAGGGCGTTCGGCCTCTTCCACGCCCAGGTCCGCCTGGAGGCGGCTCTGGCACTCCGGGCACACGCCGTGGCTGAAGCGCGTGCCCGTGTGGGCGGTGAGGTACTGCTCGATCTGGGACCAGTAGTTCTGGTCGTCGCGGATCTTCTTGCAGTACATGCAGATGGGCAGGAAGTCCTGGAGGGTCTGCACCTCGTCCAGGGCGCGGCTGAGGGCCGCGATGCGCGCCGTGTCCCGCCTCCAGGCGCGGTGCAGCAGCAGGCCCAGGGCCAGGCTGGAAAGGGCGATGAGCCCCGCGAAGCCCCAGACCTTCCGGGCCTCGCGCCGCCAGGGGGCGAGGTAGTCGTCCAGGGCGAGGCCCACGCTCACATAGAAGGGGTGATCCCCGACCTTCTGGAAGGAGAGGGTGCGCTCCACGCCGTCCAGGGCCGCTCGGGAGGTGTAGGTTCCGCTCGTGGCGCCCTGGCGCGCCAGGGCCAGCGCCGTGGGGGAGACGCGCCGGTCCCCGAGGGAGCCCATACCCTCGGGGAGGGCCGGATGGTGGGTGATGAGGCCCAGGTTGCCGTCCCGGAGCGAGATGGAACCCTTGGGGCCGCAGTCCACCAGCGTGAGCCCCCGGGTGAAGGCCTCCAGGGTGATGACGCCGTAGACGATGCCTTCGAAGGAACCGTCCGGGGCCTCCAGGCGTCGGGCGAGCATCACCACGCGCCTGCCGCTGATGCGCCCCACGAGGGGCTCGGAGATGACCAGGCCCGCGGCGGGATCCTCCTTCAGCTTTTGGAAGTAGGTGCGGTCGGACACGCTGGCGCGCGGGGCCCCGGCCACGCCGATGCCGTGCACGATGGTGCCCCCGGCATCGGCGCTGCGCAGGGAGTCCAGGCCGGGGGCGAGGGCGAAGTAGTCCCGGATGGCCGCCTCGATGCGCCGGGAGCGCCCGGGCTCCGGCCCTTTGGCGAGGGCGATCTCCCGCTTCACCGCCACGAGGGCCAGATCGATGGCCTGGATCTGGCCGGAGAGGCTGCGCTCGAGCACCTGGGCGAGGTTGCGGGAGTCCACGCGCGCCTGGGCCTCGTAGTGCCGCCGTCCTTCGGCCAGTCCCGCCCAGGCCAGCCAGGCCACGGCGAGGTTCAGCAGCAGCAGGGCCCCCCCTAAGGCCAGGGCGGCGCGGGGGGAGGAAGGCGGGGGCTCGGGCCGGCGAGGCGTGTCCATGGCGGAGGGCGGATGAGCCTCTATCGAGTCATGCGGGGCGGCGCTTGATTCCGGGCCCTTCAGGAATGCAGGACCACGAGTCCCACGCCCAGGGTCAGCAGGAGCACCGCCACCACCTTGGGCAGGCCGATGGGCTCGCGGAACAGGAGGCGGCCGAAGAGGACGGCGCCGGCCATGCCCGTGCCGCGCTTGACGGTCTCGATGAAGCCCACCGGGGCGAAGCGCATGGACTCGAGCTGCACTGCAAGGGCTGCCGCGCCCAGGAAGAGGGCCGCCGCGAGCAGCAGGGGCCGCGCCAGGAGGGTGCGCGCCGTGGTGCGCAGGACGGGGCCCTGGCCCCGCAGGAGCATCAGGGCCCCCAGGGAAAGGCCCACGCCCGCGCTCAGGGCCGGGGCGTAGCCGTAGCCCGCGCCGCGCTCCAGCGCCACCTGGTCGAGGACGGCCGTCAGGCTCCAGGCCAGAGCCGCCAGCAGCATGTCGCGCACGCCGGGCTCCCGGCGATAGGCGCGCAGGCCGGGCCAGGTGCCGCTGCGGAGCCCCAGGGCCACGGCTCCCGCCAGGACCAGCGCGATTCCTGCGGCCTGGAAGCCTGTGGGCACCTGGTGGCGGAAGGCCCAGCCAAGGAGCGTCGTGCCCACCGGCGTCAGGCTGAGCAAAGGGATCGTGAGGCTCATGGGGGAGCGGCGCACGGCCCGCATGAAGGCCACCAGGGCCACGACGTTCAGGGCGATGGAGGCCGCCATGGGCAGGAGGCAGGCGCGCGGCAGGCCGAGGCTGCCCGCGCTGGCCGCCCAGGCCACCAGGAGGGGGGTCTGGCCCAGAGGCAGCCATACCGTCAGCGGGGCGGGGAGAGCCTCCTGCGCGAGACGCTTGCGCACGAGGTCGAAGAGGGTCCAGCCGAGGGCTCCCAGGAGGGTCAAGGTCAGGCCGAGGGTTCCGACGGTCATGGGGGCTCCCGGCTTCCAGGATAGGGCCTTGTTTCACGCCTTTGTATCCCGCGTCCACCGCCGGATGGGCTATCGTGGCGGGGTTCCCTTCGAGGGCTCCCTGCATGGACGTTCCCCACAACGATGTCCCCGAGGGCGCGCCCTCCCGGGCCGAGGCCCTGCTGCTCCTGGAACGGGCCCTGCGGGTGCTCCGGGTCGCCACGGACATCACCGCGCTGTCCCAGGCCGAGGGCCTGGCCGAGCACGTGGTCCGCTGTCTCAGCGAGGAGCTGGGCTTCCGGGCCGTGAGCGTGGCACTGGCGGAGAACGGGCAGGATCACCTCCGCTACGCGGCCTCCGCGGGGGTACCCGACGCGGTGAAGGCCCTCGGCTTCCGTCCGGAGGGCACCGCCATGGGCGTGTTCCGCAGCGGCGAGGCGCGCTTCGTGGAGGACATGGCCCAGGACCCGAACGTGAACCCCGGCGCCAGGGCCTACTTCCGGGGCTACGCCTGCCTGCCCATCCAGCACCGCGACCGCTGCTACGGCGTGCTCCTGGTGAACTACGACGGGGCCCACCGCTTCGACCCCCTCGAGCGCCAGATCCTGCGCACCTTCGCCAGCCAGATGGCCGTGGCCCTCGAGAACGCCCGCCTCCTGGAGGCCTCGCGCCGCCGCGCCGAGAGCCTGTCTGCGCTGGCCCGCCTGGGGGAGCGCCTCGCGGAGCGGCTGGACCTGGCCCACGCCCTGGGGGTGCTGGAGTCCAGCCTCCGGGACCAGCTCCCCCAGGTGGACGCGGCGGTCTTCTGGCTCCTGGAGGGGCGCAAGCGGCTCCTGCCCCGCTTCCACTTCGGCCTGGAGCGGGATCCGGAACGGCGTGCCGCGGGGGGAGAGGGCTGCCTCCTGGCCTTTGCCGATCCCCAGGTCTGCCCCTTCCGGGAGGTGCTGGGGCAGGCCCAGGGGCCTTCGGGCGACGGACTGGCCCTGGTGCTTAGGACCCCTTCGGGCGTGGAGGGGCTCCTGCTGCTGCACGTGACGGGAGGGCCCGGCGCGCTGCGCGCGCTGGACCTGGACTTCCTGCGCGCCCTGGTGGACCGGGCCGCCCACGCCATCCACCACGCCCGGATCTTCGAGTCCACGCGGGACGCGGCGTGCCTGGACAGCCTGACGGGGCTCCTCAACCGCGGTGCCTTCCTGGAGCGCGGGGTGGCCTGCCTGGAGGCGGCCCGGAAGGAGGGCAGCCCCCTGGCGCTCCTGATGGCGGACGTGGACCACTTCAAGCAGTGCAACGACCGCTACGGCCACCCCTTCGGGGACACGGTGCTCGCGGCGGTGGCCCGGGCCCTCCAGGCCCAGGTGCGCCCTACGGACCTGGCGGCGCGCTGGGGCGGGGAGGAGTTCGTGCTGCTGCTGCCCGGTACGGGGATCCAGGACGCCTGCTGCGTGGCGGAGCGGATCCGCAGAGCCATGGCGGCCCTCGTCCTTGCCCTGTCGGACGGCAGCGGGGTGCCCGCGCCGACCCTCAGCCTGGGGGTGGCGGAGCTGGGGCCGGGGCTCGGGGAGCTGCCCGGGCTCATCCAGGCCGCGGACGCCGCCCTCTACGAGGCCAAGCGCGGGGGGCGGAACCGCTGCTGCCGGTACGGGGCCTGGGCGCGCGGCCCTCCGCGGCCCGATACTTGGGGCCCGGGGAAGAGGGGCCCCGGAAGGGGAGGGCGCCATGGTGCTGGAACTGGCTTCCCGGGAGACGGAGCTGATCCGGGAGCTCCTGGTGCAGGATCTGGAGGAGACGCGGGTGGAGGAGCGCCGCGCCGTGAACGCGGAGTACAAGACCAGGCTCCAGGCGCGGGAACACCTGGAGCAGGAGCTGCTGGGCCGCATGGCCCAGGCCTGCTGAAGGGGCGCCTCAGCCCAGGATGCGCGTGGGCAGGGGGCAGGCGCCGGTGCGGACGTGGGCCTCGAACTCGCTGCGGAAGCGCTGCAGGAGGGCGCCCACGGGCATGGCCGCCGCGTCCCCCAGGGGACAGAGGGTGCGCGTATTGATGCGCGGCAGCAGGCTCTCCAGGAGCTCCAGGTCCTCCGGGCGTCCGGCGCCGTGCTCGATGCGGTCGAGGATCTGGGCCATCCAGTGGCAGCCCTCGCGGCAGGGGGTGCACTGGCCGCAGCTCTCGTGGGCGTAGAAGCGCGCCAGGCGCAGGGCCACCTGAACCATGCAGGTGCCTTCGCCGAGGACGATGACGCCGCCGGAGCCCGCCATGCTGCCCTTGGCCTTCAGGGCGTCGAAGTCCATGGGCGTGTCCAGGTCCTCCGGCAGGAGCACGGGGCAGCTGGAGCCCCCAGGGATGACGGCCTTGACCGGGCGCCCGTCCGGCGTACCGCCGCCCAGCTCCTCCACCAGGAAGCGCAGGGGCGTGCCCATGGGAAGCTCGTACAGGCCGGGGCGCGCCACGTGGCCGCTCAGGCCGAAGAGGCGGGTCCCGCTGTTGCCCGGCGTGCCGAGGGCCGCGTAGGCCTCGGGCCCCATCCGCAGGATCGGCGGCACCGTGGCCAGGGTCTCCACGTTGTTCACGGTGGTGGGCTGGCCGAAGGCGCCCACCTGGGCGGGGAAGGGCGGCTTCACCCGGGGTTCGCCCCGGCGGCCTTCCAGGCTGTTCAGGAGGGCGGTTTCCTCGCCGCACACGTACGCCCCGGCGCCGCGGTAGACGAGGATGTCGAAGTCGAGGCCCGAGCCCAGGATGTCGCGGCCGAGGTAGCCCGCCTCCCGGGCCTCGCGCAGGGCCTCCTCCAGCTGGGCGGCGAGCCAGGTGAACTCGCCGCGGATGTAGATGAAGCCTCGGGCGCACTGCATGGCCCAGGCACCGATGACCATGCCCTCGATGAGCTGGTGGGGGTTGTATTCCAGGATCGCGCGGTCCTTGAAGGTGCCGGGCTCGCCCTCGTCCGCGTTGCACACGAGGGTGCGCAGGGGACGCTTCCCGGCGCCGTCCTTGGGCATGAAGGACCACTTCAGGCCTGTGGGGAAGCCCGCGCCGCCGCGGCCCCGCAGCCCCGAGGCCTTCACCGCCTGGACGACCTCCTCCGGGTGCAGGGCGAGGGCCTGGCGCAGGGCGCGATAGCCCTCGTGCTCCGCCTCGTACACGGAGAGGCGGCGGTTGTCCGGGCGGCCCGCGCCGCGCAACAGGAGGTTCGGGAAGGCCTCCGTTCCGAAGCCCGGGAAGGTGTAGCGCTGGGGATCGGCGTGGCTCATGTCAGGCCCCCCAGGGCGCCCGCGCGCCGCTGCGGCAGGCTTCGAGGATGCGGTCCAGGGCCGCGTCGTCCACGCATTCGTCGTAGCGCCCCTCGTTCACCTGCAGGCAGGGTCCGCTGCCGCAGGAGCCCAAGCACTCCACCGTCTCCACGCTGAAGAGGCCGTCCGGCGTGGGGCCGCCCTCGGGGGTGGCGCCCGTGCGGGCGCAGAGGCGCTCCAGGAGCTCCGTGGCGCCGTTCAGGGCGCAGCTCAGGTTCGTGCACACCTGGACGTGGTAGCGCCCCACGGGGCGCTTCTGGAACATCGTGTAGAAGGTGGCCACGCCGAACACGTGGCCCTCGGGCACCTGGAGCACCCGGGCCACCTCGCGCATGGCCGCGAGGCTCACGAAGCCGAAGTCCCGCTGGGCGGCGTACAGCGCAGGCAGGGTGGCGGCCAGGCGGTCCGGATACCGGCCGGCGAGGGCCTGGATCTCCGCCTCGGCTTCGGGGCTGAGGGCCTTCCGGGCGGCTTCGGGCAGGCGCTGGCCGGGGGCCAGCGCCAGGGCGTGCGTCTCGGGAGTCTGGGGCGAGGTGGTCATGGGAA
This sequence comes from uncultured bacterium, assembly GCA_964292295.1. GTDB lineage: Bacteria > Acidobacteriota > Holophagae > Holophagales > Holophagaceae > CAXYVC01. The sequence goes on along the minus strand of CAXYVC010000009.1, from coordinate 6,926 downwards.
GTCCTTGCGGCGCCCCCAGCTTACCGCCCCGGGGCGCAGGCTACAGCGTGCGGTGCGTGCCGTCGCAGAAGGGATGTCCCCCGCCACCCGCGTGCTTGCAGTTGCAGAGGGCCACGCGCTGGGCCTCGGCCAGCTCCACCTTCACGGGGGCGAGCCCCGTGCCCTGGTGGGAGCCATCGCAGAAGGGCTGCTTGGCGCTGCGGCCGCAGGCGCACCACCAGTAGGTGCCAGCCTCCAGGTCCAGCACGGCGGGCTTGGTGTCGAAGGGGACGGGTTCATCCATGGCGGGCCTCCGCGGTTCCCCTGGGATGGGCGGAGGCCCTCGGGTGTGACGTCAGCGCCGGAGCTTCAGGAGGTCCAGCACCACCACGAAGGCCATGAGGGAGGCCAGGAAGACGAGGCCGCCCATGAGGATGCGCTCCTTGAGGACGACGGGAAGCTCCTTCCGCCGCAGCTTTTCCACCAGGAGGATGGCGATGTGGCCGCCGTCCAGGAAGGGGATGGGTAGGGCGTTGAGCACGGCGAGGTTCATGCTGATGAAGGCCGCGAACCACAGGTAGTAGGCGAGGCCCGCCTGGGCGGCCTGGCTGCCGGCGCGGGCGATGGTGATGGGGCCGCCCACCTCCTTCAGGCTGGCCTGGAAGCTCACCAGGCGCTTGAAGCCCGCCAGCACCTGCACGCCCAGCTCCCAGGTGCCCCCGGCGCCCGCGGCGAGGGCGTGGGGCAGCCGCGTCAGGCGCAGGGGGGCGCGCTCCACGTGGAAGGCCGTGGCCCCGAACTGGATGCCCACGCGGCCCCGGCCCTGGTCCCCCGCGGGGGTCAGCACGAGGCGCAGGGGCTTCCCGTCGCGCTCCAGCTCCACCTCCAGGGGCTGGCCCGGGCGGGCCTGGATGTAGGCCACGGTCTCGGTGCTGGTGGCGCCGGGGAAGCGCAGCTCGCCCAGGCGGCGGATCAGGTCGTTCTCCTTCATGCCCGCGGCCTCGGCGGGCGTGCCCGGGAAGACCTGGTCGACCCTCAGGGGGCTGGGGGCGGGGCGGAAGGTGGAGCGGTCCCGGTCCATCTCCATGACCGTGAGCAGCACGAAGACGGACAGCAGGTTCGCGAGGACGCCGCCCGCGTAGAAGAAGAGGCGCTTGCGGGCCGGCTGCTTGAGGAAGCCGTAGGGATCCTCGGCGTCGGGCTCCTCCGGGTTGTAGCCTGCCAGCTTCACGTAGCCGCCTAAGGGCAGGGCGGAGAGGCGCACGTCCGTCTCCTTCCAGCGGAAGCCCAGCAGGCGCGGGCCGAAGCCGAGGGAGAACACCTCCACGGGCATGCCCATGCGCTTGGCCGCCAGGAAGTGGCCCAGCTCGTGGAGGAAGATGATGCCGCCGATCATGACGGCCGCGCCGGCGATGCCCACGAAGCGGCCCGCCAGGAGCAGGGCGGCGAAGGCGAGGGCGAAGGTGCAGGAACTGAGGCGGGGCATGGCGCTCCTTGGCGGTCAGAGGGCGTGGCGGTCCAGCCAGGCGCGGGCGCATTCCCGCGCGCGGCGGTCCGCGTCGAGCACCTGCTCGAGGTCGTTCACGGCTTCGCTGGGAATGGAGGCCAGCACCTCGGCGTTGCAGGCCTGGATGTCCCAGAAGCCGACGCGTTCCGCCAGGAAGGCGGCGACGGCCTCCTCGTTGGCGGCGCTGAGCAGGCCGGGGGCGGTGCCTCCCAGGCGCAGGGCCGCGTAGGCCAGGGCCAGGCAGGGGAAGCGGGAGAGGTCCGGCGGGCCGAAGGTCCAGGTGTGGGTCTGGCTCCAGTCGTAGGGCAGCACCGGGCCCGGGAGGCGCTCGGGGTAGAGCAGGGCGTACTGGATGGGCAGCTTCATGTCGTTGGTGCAGACCTGGAGCTGGTAGCTGCCGTCCGTGAAGCCGGCCATGGCGTGCACCTGGCTTTGGGGGTGCACCGTCACCTGGATGCGCTCGGGCCCCAGGCCGAAGAGCACGGCCGCCTCGATGACCTCGAGCCCCTTGTTCATGAGGGTGGCCGAGTCGATGGTGATCTTCGGCCCCATCTTCCAGGTGGGATGGTTCAGGGCCTCCTCCACCGTGGCGGCCTGGATGCGGGCCAGGGACCAATCGCGGAAGGGGCCGCCGCTGGCGGTGATGCGCAATTCGCGCACCGTCTCGGGCGGGCGTCCCGCCAGGAGCTGGTGCAGCGCGGCGTGCTCGCTGTCGATGGGCAGCAGCTCGCCGCCGCCCTGCCGCGCGGCCTGGAGCATCAGGGGACCGCCCACGACGAGGGACTCCTTGTTGGCCACGCACACGCGCCGGCCGCTGCGCAGGGCCGCCTCGGTGCTCGCCAGGCCCGCGCTGCCCACCACCGCGGCCACCACCGTGTCGGCGTCCGGGTGCTGGGCACAGGCCATCAGGCCCTCCGGGCCCGCGTGGATCTCCGGCGCGTAGCTGAGGTGCTGGCGCAGCCACGCGGCGTCCCCTGGCTCGGCCACCGAGAGGCAGCGGGGGCGGAAGCGCTCCGCCTGGGCGCGCAGGGCCTCGCGGTTGCGTCCCGCGGCGAGGGCCACGACCGAGAGGCGCTCCGGGTGGGCGGCGGCGACCTCCAGGGTGGAGGTGCCGATGCTGCCCGTTGAGCCCAGGACGGCGAGGCGGCGCACGACTAGGCGAGCCCGTGCACGAAGTGCACGTAGGCGTAGAGGGCGGGCGCGGCGAAGACCAGGCTGTCCACCCGGTCGAGCAGGCCGCCGTGGCCCGGGATCTCCAGGCCCATGGCGCTGTCCTTCACGCCCACGCTGCGCTTCCAGGCGCTCTCGGCCAGGTCGCCCAGGATGCCCGCCGTGCCCAGGAGCAGGCCGATGGCCGCGGCGTCCACCACGCTCCAGTCCGTGCAGACCAGGGCGCGGGCCAGGAAGGCGGCGCCGAGGTTGCCGGCGAGGTTGCCCAGGGCGCCCTCCCAGGTTTTCTTGGGGCTCACCTTCGGCGCCAGCTTGTGGCGGCCCAGCAGCGATCCGGCGAAGTAGGCGCAGGTGTCCCCCAGCCACACCACGAGGAAGAGGGCGAAGAGCAGGCGGCCGCCGGTGTTGGAGACGCTCGTCTGGTTGAACATGAAGAGGCGCTGGATGAAGCCCAGGCCCAGGCCCAGCACGAGGCCCGCCATCCAGGTGACGGCCTGTCCCGCGAGGGCGCCTTCCACCGGGTCCTTGCGCAGGAGCAGGCCGCCGAGGTGGACGATGCCCAGGCCCGCGGCCAGCGCGAGCCAGAGGGGGAGCGGGTTGGCCGCCGGGCTCAGGCCCTCGGCGTAGAAGTGCAGCAGGAAGAGCCAGGCCACCGCGGTGCCTGCGAGAAGGGAGGGGCGGTGCCCGGCCTTCGCGGCCATGAGGCAGAGCTCCCGCACGCCCATGAAGGCGGCCGCCAGGAGGACGACGAGGCAGGAGAGCTTGGCCCAGGGCGCGGTGCCGTGGAAGAGGAGGCTCAGGAAGAGCGCGGCGAACACCAGGGCCGAGGCAACCCGGAGGAAGAGGTTGGCCTTGTCCAGGCTCCGGTGCGGGGCGGGGGCGGTCATGGCGTCAGAGTCCTCCGAAGCGGCGCTGGCGCTGGGCGTAGGCCGCGAGGGCCTCCTCCAGCTGGGGGCGCCGGAAGTCGGGCCAGAGGCAGTCGGTGAGGTAGAACTCGGCGTAGGCGGCCTGCCAGAGCAGGAAGTTGGAGATGCGCTGCTCGCCGGAGGTGCGGATCAGCAGGTCCACGTCCGGCACGCCGGCGGTCATGAGGCGCGCGGCCAGGGCCTCCTCGGTCACGGCCTCGGGGGCGAGGCCGTCCTGGACGCAGCGGCGGGCGGCCTGCGCCAGCTCCAGGCGGCTGCCGTAGTTCACGGCCAGGTGGAAGACCATGCCCTGGTGGGCCGCGGTTTCCGCCTCCAGCATGGCGATGTCCCGCTGCACCCCCCCGGGGAGGCCCTCCAGGCACCCCAGGTGGTGGAAGCGGATGCCCCGGGCCCGCAGCTTGGGCAGGAACATCCTCAAGTACATGCGGAAGAGCGCCATGAGGGCGGAGACCTCGAGGCCCGGACGCTTCCAGTTCTCGGTGCTGAAGGCGTAGAGGCTCAGGTGGCCGATGCCCAGGTCCGACGCGGCCTCCAGGATGGCCTCCACGGTGCGCACGCCCTCCTTGTGCCCCTTGACCCGCGGCAGCCCCCGCTGGGCCGCCCAGCGCCCGTTGCCGTCCATGATGATGGCGACGTGGGTCGGGATGCTCATCGCGTGCCTCCGGTCTGCAGCATCCCCGCGGGGTCCTCGGCGGGGGTGGATGGCGCGGGAAGGCTGGACACGGCGGGGGGTCTCCGGGGGCCCGGCATCAGGAGAAGGACCGGCAACACCGGAACCGGGGAGGATGGCCGGATTCTAGCACGGGGCCGTCCTGCGCCCTCTTCCGGGCCTGTGCCGGAAATGTCCCAGCTCTCCTGCTAGGCTATTCTGGTCTCCACTTACCCGGACACCTCCATGGTCCAGTTCAACACCCGCGCCAACGAGATCCTGCTGAAGCTGGTCTATTACGGGCCGGGGCTCTCGGGCAAGACGACCAACCTCCAGGTGCTCCACGCCATGTGCGCGGACGGGCAGCGGGGCGAGCTGTTCAGCGTGAACACCCAGGAGGACCGCACCCTCTTCTTCGACCTGCTGCCCATCAACCTGGGCTACATCTACGGCAATGCCATCCACCTGCAGGTGTACACGGTTCCGGGCCAGGTGCAGTACGACGCGAGCCGGCGGGTGGTGCTGAGCGGGGCGGACGGCGTGGTCTTCGTGGCCGACTCCAGCGAAGCCAAGATGCAGGAGAACGTGGACTCGCTGTCGAACCTGTACCACAACCTCAACGCCAACCGCCTGAACATCAAGCAGATCCCCTTCGTCATCCAGTACAACAAGCGGGATCTTCCCGACGCGATGCCCGTGGGCGTCATGAACCGCCGGCTGAACTTCCGCTCGGTGCCCTACTGCGAGTCCGTGGCCTCCCGCGGCACGGGGGTGCTGGAGACCTTCCTGTCCATCGTGAAGGACACGGTGGGGACGACCTTCCGGAAATACCACCTGGACAAGAAGATCAAGGACTTCGACGAGATGCTGAACCTCATCGAGTCCAACGTGCGGGGGAGCATGCGGGAGCTGCCGCCCCCCGAGGAGGCGCAGGCCCCTCCGCCCGAAAGCACGGTGCTCCGCCACAGCGACGTGTCGGTGACGGACCTCGCGCCGGACCAGCCCGCGGACGCCCAGGAGCTGCTCGAGGATGCGCTGAAGTCCAACATGGAAACGGCCCGCCTCTACGGCGAGCTGAAGCAGGCCAAGGAGGCCCTGGAGCGCAAGAACGAGGAGCTGGGGCAGCTCTATGCCCAGCTCGAGCGCGCGAACCAGGACAACCTGAAGACGCGCCGCTACCTGGAAGGCCTGATCCAGAGCGTGGGCGAGGGCATCATCAGCTTCAGCCACGACGGGCGCATCCTCACCTGGAATGCCGCGGCCGAGCAGATCTTCGGCTATGCCCGCAGCGAGATTGTGGGGCATCCCTTCCAGCAGCTCATCCCGCCGGGCCGGGCGGGGGAGCTGGAGCAGGTGGTGGCCCAGGTGGGGAAGGGCCAGATCATCCGGGACGTCCCCTGCGTGCGGCTCCGCAAGGGCCAGGGCGAGTTCCCGGCGAGCATCACCTACGCCCCCATCCGGGGCAGCGACGATCGCGTGCTGGCCTTCAGCGCCCTGGTGCGCGACCTGGGGGTGCAGAAGGCCCTGGAGCGCCGGGTCCAGGAGGCGGAGACCGCCACGGGCATGGCGCGCCTGATGCCTCCCCTCTTCAACGAGCTCCTGAACCGCCTTCACGGCGTGCTGCTCCAGAAGGAGATCATCCTCGAGCACGCGGCGGGCGATCCCCAGGCCCAGGCGCGGACGGGGCGCCTCCTTCAGGGGGTGGACGCAGCGCTGGCACTGGTGCGGCCGCTCCTGCTGGCCTTGACGCCCTCCCAGCCCCGGCTGGAGGGGGTGAGCCTCAACACCCTCGTCCAGGAGGCGGGGAAGCGCGTGGAGCCCGAGGCCGTCGCCGCCGGCGTGACCGTCGACTACCTGCTGGACCCCGCCCTGCCCGGCTGCGCCCTGGATCCCGCCCTCGTGCGGGAGGGGCTGGTGAACCTGGTCCGGAGCGCCGTCTACGCCGCCAGCCACTCCCAGGTGAAGCGCGTGCGCGTCGCCACGCGCACCGCCGGTCGCGTGCTCCAGGTGGTCTGCCAGGACACGGGTGCGGCCATTCCGGAGGCAGAGGCCGGCCGCATCTTCGAGCTGGCCGGTGCCACCACCTTCGAGACCCTCGGCTTCTGTGCCGCGGCCACGGTGGCCCGCTCCCACGGCGGGCGCGCCTCGGTGCGCAGCCAGGACGGGATCGGCAACGCCTTTCTTCTGGAGTTCCCCATGATGCGAACCCTGCCACCGATGCCCCCCGGTCCCTGGATGGCCTGAAGGTCCTGGTGGTGGACGACGAGAGCTTCCTGCTCGAATGCCTGGCCGATGCCCTGGAGAGCTGGGGCTGTGCCGTGACGCCCTGCGGCCTCGCGGCGGAGGCCATCCAGAAGCTCCAGGGAGAGGCCTTCGACCTGATCGTCAGCGACATCCGCATGCCCGGCCTTTCCGGCATCCAGCTCTTCGAGTGGATTCGCCAGAATCAGCCGGGGATGACCACGCGCATCCTCTACACCACCGGCGACAGCTACGACCCGGACACCCGCGCCTTCCTGGAGTCCGCCTCCCTGCCGCACCTGGGCAAGCCCTTCGACCTCAAGCGCCTGAAGCAGTCCCTCCTCGACCTGGTGGTGCAGGCCGGGGCCTGAACAGGCGTCATCTTCCCCAGGAAGGGCGCGCGGAACGCGCGGCCATGGTCCGGCTCATCCGGGACTGCGCCGTGCGCTTCGCC
>CAXYVC010000008.1:0-51757 GCA_964292295.1 uncultured bacterium | reverse complement strand
ACCACCGCCGGCAGTTCCGCCGCGCCGGTGCGCGCCAGATGATCGGCGACGCGGTCGAGCCGGGCGCCGGGATCCTCGATCTCCGCCGCCTGCAGCAGGCCGAGGTGGCGCTCGGGCAGCGCGGCCTCCGCATCGCGCATCACCGCGCCGAACCAGCGCATGCCTTCAGGCAAGGACTCGCGCAACATGTGGGCGTGGCGCGCGCTGCCGACGTGGTTGGCGAGCACGCCGGCGAAGGGCAGGCGGGGCTGGTAGTGCGCCAGCCCGTAGGCCACCGCGCCGAAGGTCTGCGCCATCGCGCGCGCGTCGATCACCGCCATCACCGGGATGCCGAAGCGGCGCGCGATGTCGGCGCCCGGGGGCGCGCCCTCGTAGAGCCCCCTCACGCCCTCGGCCAGGATCAGGTCGGGTTCGCGCGCCGGGGCGTGGAGCCGCCAGGCGATGGCGGCCTCCGCGCCCATGGCGGAGGCCTGGCCCGCCACGGCGCGGTCCTGGGCGCTGGGATCCGCCGGCGCCAGGGCGGCGGCGCGCACCCGCTGGGCCTTGGCCAGGGTGGCCTCGGGCGTGCGGGCGGGGGAAGCGTCCAGGCTCACCTCGCCGGAGACGGCGTAGAGCTTGCCGTCGGGCCCCCGCTCGGTACCGTAGCTCGCACCGCCGCGCACAAGGCTTCCGCCGGCGGCCATGTGGGCGGCCTCGTGGGCGCGCACCTCCTGGTCGGTCCGCTTCAGCTCCGTCACCTTCCGCCGGGCCTCCGGGGAGAGCTCCAGGCTGTCTTCCGCGGACGCGCGCGCCTGCCGCGGCGCGCCAGCGGAACCGGCACGCGGGGCCTCCGCTCCCGTCACGGAAGAGCGGGAGGTGGGAGCGGGTTCCTGGAGCGGTGCCAGCGCCATGCCCCAAGGATGGGCCATCCGGAACCCCACGGAAGGGCGGGGGGACGTAAGCTGAAGGCATGCGCTGCCCCTTCTGCGGACACCTGGAGGACAAGGTCGTGGACTCCCGGGAGACCCGGGAGGGCGACGCCATCCGTCGCCGTCGGGAGTGCCTGGACTGCGGCCGGCGCTTCACCAGCTACGAGCGCGTGGAGGAGGCGCCGCTGCTGGTGGTGAAGAAGGACGGCCGCCGCGAGCCCTTCGACCGGGACAAGCTGGTGAAGGGCATGAGCGCCGCCTGCCAGAAGCGGCCCGTCTCCCTGGCCCAGCTGGAGGAGGCCGCGGGGGACATCCAGGCCCGGCTGATCGAACGGCCCGACCGCGAGATCCCCAGCCGCGACCTGGGCGAGATGGTGATGGACACGCTGAAGGCGCTGGACTCCGTGGCCTACGTGCGCTTCGCCAGCATCTACCGCGAGTTCCGCGACCTCTCCGACTTCGTGAAGCACCTGGAGGGCCTGGTGGTCCCGGCCCGGGCGGCGGCCAGCCGTGCCGCCCGGGCCCCGGAAGCCGTCCCCGCGCCCGTTCCCCTGCAGGTGGCCGGCGCGCCCAAGGCCACGCCCCTCTTCCCCGGCGTGGCCTCCGAGGCCTCCGCCGCCGCCAAGCGGCGGAAGCCGCGATAATGGAATTCCTGAAAGCACCTTCGCGAGGTCGCCCGTGTCTGAAGAAAACGCCGCACCGCTGGTCCTGGACGAGCAGCCGAAGATCCCCGAGGTCCTGCCGGTCCTGCCCCTGCGGGACATCGTGGTCTATCCCTACGTCATCCTTCCCTTGAGCGTCAGCCGCGAGAAGTCCATCAAGGCCGTGGACACGGCCCTGGTGGAGAACCGCATGATCCTGCTGCTCACCCAGCGGCAGGTGGAGATGGACGAACCCGGCCCCGAGGACCTGCACCGGGTGGGCACCGCGGCGCTGATCATGCGCGTGCTGAAGCTGCCGGACGGCCGCATCCGCGCCCTGGTGCAGGGCCTCCAGCGCGTGAAGGTCGAGTACTTCACCGAGACCGAGGGCCTCTTCAAGGCCCGGGTGGAGCCCATCCCCGAGCCCGAGTTCCCCGCCGCGAGCCTGGAGCTCGAGGCCCTGATCCGCAGCGTGAAGCAGACCCTCGAGAAGGCCGTGGCGCTCGGCAAGAGCCTGCCCCAGGAGGTGCTGGTCATCGCCAACAACCTGGACAACCCGGGCCGCCTGTCGGACCTGGTGGCCAGCAACCTGGAGCTGAAGCCGCCCCAGATGCAGGAGGTCCTGGAGATCGCCCACCCGCTCGAGCGCCTGCGCAAGGTGCACGAGCTGCTGCTGCGGGAGATCGACCTGCTGGAGATCCAGCAGAAGATCACCATGGAGGCCCGGGGCGAGATGGACAAGGGCCAGCGGGAGTACTACCTCCGCCAGCAGCTCAAGGCCATCCAGAACGAGCTGGGCGAGACCGGCGAGTTGCAGGAGGAGATCAACGCCTTCCGCGACAAGGTGGCCAAGCTGCAGATTCCCGAGGAGCCCCTCACGGAGATCGAGCGGAACCTCAAGAAGCTGGAGCGCATGCACCCCGACTCCAGCGAAACCGCGGTGACGCGCACCTATCTGGAGTGGATGACCGAGATGCCCTGGGGCACCGTGACCGAGGACAGCCACGACCTGGTCCGGGCCAAGGAGGTGCTGGACGAGGACCACTACGGCCTGGAGAAGATCAAGGAGCGCCTGCTGGAGTACCTGGCCGTGCGCAAGCTCAACCCCGGGCACAAGGGCACCATCCTGTGCTTCGTGGGCCCTCCGGGCACGGGCAAGACGAGCCTGGGGCGCAGCGTGGCCCGCGCCCTGGGGCGCAAGTTCCAGCGCATCTCCCTGGGCGGCGTGCACGACGAGAGCGAGATCCGCGGACACCGCCGCACCTACGTGGGCGCCATGCCCGGCCGCATCATCCAGGCCATGCACCAGGCCAAGAGCATGAACCCGGTGATCATGCTGGACGAGGTGGACAAGATCGGCCGCGACATGCGGGGCGACCCGAGCGCCGCGCTGCTGGAGGCCCTGGACCCGGAGCAGAACCACACCTTCCGGGACCACTACATGAACGTCCCCATCGACCTGAGCCAGGTGCTCTTCCTCACCAACGCCAACGAGCTGGATCCCATCCATCCCGCCTTCCGGGACCGCATGGAGATCATTTCCCTCAACTCGTACACGCTGGAGGAGAAGATCGGCATCGCCGAGCGCCATCTCATCCCCCGCCAGCTCGAGAAGAACGGCATCACGGGCAGGCAGATCTCCTTCACCCGCCGGGGCCTCCAGGCCCTGGTCCAGGGCTACACCCGGGAGAGCGGCCTGCGGCAGCTGGAGCGCGAGATCGGCGCCGTGTGCCGCAAGGTGGCCCGCCGGGTGGCGGAGGACACGCTGGAGGGCCGTTTCACCCTCACGGACAAGAACGTCGCGGAACTGCTCGGGCCGCCCAAGCTCCTCGCGGATGAACGCCTGAAGGCGCCGCGAGTGGGCGTGGTCACGGGGCTCGCCTGGACCAGCACCGGGGGCGACGTGCTCTTCGTGGAGGCGCTCCTCATGCCCGGCAAGGGTGGGCTGATCCTCACGGGCCAGCTGGGCGACGTGATGAAGGAGAGCGCCCAGGCGGCCCTCAGCTACATCCGCAGCCGCTCCGAGGCCTTCCAGATCGATCCGGAGCTCTTCCAGAAGCACGACATCCACATCCACTTCCCCGAGGGCGCCATCCCCAAGGACGGCCCCAGCGCCGGCGTCACCATGGCCACGGTGCTGCTCTCGGTGCTGAAGGGCATCCCGGTGAAGAACACCATCGCCATGACGGGCGAGATCGACCTGCGGGGCGAATCCCTCGCCATCGGCGGACTGAAGGAGAAGGCCCTGGCCGCGCTGCGCGTCGGCATCAAGGACATCGTCATCCCCTTCGCCAACCAGAAGGACCTGGAGGAGATCGCCCCCGAGGTGCGCACGCGCCTGCGCTTCCACCCCGTGAAGCACGTGGAGGAGGTCTTCGAGCTGGCCCTGACGAAGTGGACGCGCCCGGACAAGCCCGCGTCCAAGGCCGCCAAGGCTCCCGCAACCAAGCCCAAGCCCAAGCCCAAGGCCGCCTCCAGCCGAAAGACGCCCCTCCGCCGCGGGCGCCGCTGAAGTGGCCCTGCAGCTCCCGCCCCCGCCTCCCCCCGTGGTCCAGGCCCTGAGCGGCGAACTGCCGCCGGGGCTCCGGGCCCGCCTGGACGCCCTCCAGAAGGCCCAGGACTGGCCGGGCCTCGCCGACCTTGCCGAAAGCCTCCCGCCCGCCCAGCGGGGCCTGATCCTGGAGACGTGGCTGCGCGCCCTCGCCAAGGCCGGGCGCCACGCGCGGCTGCTGGAGGTCTGCAAGGCCGCCATTCCGCAGCTGGACGGCCCCCGCGGACCGCGCCTCAGCACCGCCCGCATCTTCCACGCCCAGGCCCTCAGTGCCCTGGGGCGCTCTGCGGAGGCGCGGGAGGCCCACCTGGAGAACGGGGTCCTGGGCTTCCCCACGGGCTTCGCCAACGCCTGCGCCGAGGCCCGCAACGCCCAGGACTGGCCGGCCCTGATGGCCTGCGCCCAGGCCTGGGAAAAGGCCCACCCGGAGGCCCCCGAGCCTGCGGCCTGGCAGGGCGAGGCCCTGGCCAAGCAGGGGCGCTGGGGCGAGGCGGAGCCCCTCCTGCTGGCCACGACCCGGAAACTGTCGCAGCGCCCCATGGCCTGGGCCGACCTGAGCGCCTGCCGCTTCCAGCGCGGCGCCTTCCAGGAGGCCTGGGAGGCCGCCAGCCAGGCCCTGGCCCTGGAGCCGAAGCTCCTGGAGGCCTTCTACAACCGGGGCCGCGCGGCCTACGCGCTCCAGCGCTACGCAGAAGGACGCGAGGATTTCCGGGCCGCCCTGGAACTGGCTCCCGCCCCCGAGCTGGCAGAACAGCTGCGCAGCAGCATCGCCGCGGCGGACCGCTTCCTGGCGGGCCGGGCCCGGAAGGCCGCTCCCGTGCGCAGGGGCGCCGCCCGCTAGACTGGTGTCCAGCGAGGTGCGCGTGGGTCTCTTCGGTGGGCTGATCGACAAGTTCAGGCAGGGCCTCGCGCGCACCCAGGAGCTGGTGCTGGCCCCCATGGCGCGGCTGCTGGGCCTGCGGAGGTTGGACGAAGACCAGCTCCTGGAGCTGGAGGACCTGCGGCCCCAGGCGGCCCGGGGCGCCCGCGCCACGGAGCGCCTGATGGAGCGCCTGCGCTTCGAGCTGGGCCGCTCGGCGGAGGCCGACGCCCGCGCCGTGCTGAAGGACGAGCTGCTGAAGATCCTGCGCCACGTGCCCGCCCGCCCGCTCGAGGCCTCCGGCACCCAGGTGCTGCTGCTGGTGGGCGTGAACGGCGTGGGCAAGACCACCACCCTGGGCAAGCTGGCCGCGGCGCTGAAGCGCCGGGGCGAGGAGGTGCTGGTGGTGGCGGGCGACACCTTCCGCGCCGCCGCCATCGACCAGCTGGAGCTGTGGGGCCAGCGCGCAGGCGTTCCCGTGGTGCGCAACCAGATGGGCGGAGACCCGGCGGCCATCGCCTTCGACGGCGCCAGCAGCGCGAAGGCCAAGGGCACGCCGTGGGTGCTCATCGACACCGCCGGCCGCCTGCACACCAAGGAGCACCTGATGCGCGAGCTGGACAAGATCCGGCGCAGCCTCCAGAAGGTGATCCCCGAGGCGCCCCACCGGGTGCTGCTGGTCCTGGACGCCACCACGGGCCAGAACGGCCTGGTGCAGGCGGAGGCCTTCAAGCAGGCTGCCGGCGTGACGGACCTGGTGCTCACCAAGCTCGACGGCAGCGCCAAGGGCGGCGTGGTGGTGCCCATCCTCGAGCGCCTGAAGCTGCCCATCGCCTTCGTGGGCGTGGGCGAGCAGGTGGACGACCTCGTGCCCTTCGACCCGGAAGCCTTCGTGGAGGGCCTGCTTGGCTGAACTGGACGCCACCCTCGCCTGGGAGTTCGCCACCGGCGGGCCCTGGCCCGACCCAGAGACCCTGGCGGGGGATGCGCGCCTGATGGCCCTGGCCCTGCGGGAAGCCCTGAAGGGCGTGGGGCTCTCCAGCCCGAACCCGCCCGTGGGCTGCGTGATCGCCCGGGAGGGCCAGGTGCTGGGTGCGGGGGTGCACACCCGTGCGGGGGACGCCCACGGCGAGATCATGGCCCTGCGGGATGCAGAGGCCCGCGGGATGGACGTGCGCGGGGCCACCGCCTACGTGACGCTGGAGCCCTGCTGCCACCACGGACGCACGCCCCCCTGCACGGACGCCCTGGTGCGCGCGGGCATCGCGCGGGTAGTGGTGGGCGTGCGGGACCCGAACCCGCGGGTGGACGGCGGGGGACTGGCCCTGCTGCGCGCCCGAGGCCTCGCCGTAGAAGAGGGCGTGCTGGGGGAGGCCTGCGCCCGCTTCCACGCCCCCTTCTTCAAGCTCATCCGCACGGGCCTGCCCTGGGTCGTCCTGAAGCTGGCCCTGGGGAGCGACGGCGCCCTGGGGCCCGAGGGGAAACGCACCCAGGTCACGCCGCCGGAGCTGCAGGCCCTGGCCCACGCCCTGCGCCGCGCCTCCGAGGCCATCGTGGTGGGGCGCCGCACGGTGGAGGTGGACGACCCCCGCCTCGACGACCGCTGGCCCTTCCCCGCCCCGGAGCACCGCCGCTTCCTGCGCGTGGTGCTGGACAGCGGCGGGCGCCTGTCGCCCGCTCACCGCCTCTGGGAAGCCCTCCCGGGCCAGCCGGCCCTGCGCGCCGTGGTGGGCGAGCCGGAGCCCATCCCCGGCGTGGAGGACCTGCCCCTGCCGCCGGGCCCCGGGGGATGCAGCCTGCGACACCTGTTGCACGAACTGGCCGCCCGGGGCGTCAGCCGCGTGCTCTTCGAGGGCGGGGGCACCCTCGCGCGGGAACTGTTCAAGGAGAACCTCGTGGACAGCTTCCACCGCTTCCGGGGCCCGGCTCCCGCGGGCGGTCTGCGGGCGGGCATCCCGGAAACGCCGGGACACCGCCGGGCGGCCGTATCCTTCCGGGAGGCCCGCTGGGAGGTCTGGGAGCCCGCTGGCACGCCCCTTGATTAGTCTTTCTTCTTCACCCATTCCAGGGAGGTGTTCCATGTTCCGACGAAGCAGCCTGGCCCTCGGCGCGGTGGCCCTGTTCCTGGCGGTGGGCTGCGGCGGCAGCGACAGCATCAGCGTGGACCGCGTGGCCATCGGAGTGCAGGGGCGCTACGAGAAGCGCGCCCTGGGAACCGGCGGCTACGGCTCCGTGACCGAGGCCCCCACCCGCTACGCCTACGCCCAGCTCCGCAGCGCCTCCGGCGTGGAGGACGAGACGGACCTGGACGTCAACGGCCAGGGCACCCTGTATGCGCCGCGGGGCGCCTCCGTCTACGTCACGCTGGTGGCGGACGTGGCCGTGCCCGCCTCCGGCGGCGGGCTCCTCATGCAGGGCAGCGTCAAGAAGGCCCGCCTCGCGGCGAGCTATGCCAGCGCCAGCGCCTTCGAACAGGTGGAGACCTGGAAGACCACCAGCGACACCGTGGTGGCGGACGCCCCCCGCAACCTGCGCCTGACGGCCCTGGAGAGCAGCTCGGAGGCCGGCGCCTTCGCCATCGCGGACCGCATGGTGGACTTCGCCCTCGGCATGCAGAGCCTGGAGGCGGGCCTTCCCCTGGCCAACCTCCACGCCTTCTGGGCCACCGCCAGCGGCACGAGCACTGGCATCAGCAACCCGGCCCCCGTCCTGGACAGCTCCAACCGCCTGCTCGTGCACTCCTGGTCCAAGCGGCCCATGCTGGCCCACGAGGTGCGCTTCGCCGGGCCCAACGACGCCATGCGCAGCGGGGACGCCTACAACGACAGCCTGCTGCTCGAGACCTTCGCCCGCAGCATCTTCGCCGAGGGCAGCTACACGAGCAAGGACGGCGCCTACGGCAACCTGGTGCGCGCCGACAACGACAACGCCTACCAGGATCCGCACCAGGAGACGGAGCCCAGCCTCGCCTTCATGAGCGGCTACGCCAGCTTCCTCTCCGCCGCCTTCCGCAACGACCCGGCCATGGTGGAGGTGGCCAGCAACGGAAGCACCACCAACAGCTGGAGCCTCGCCACGGCCTTGGCCCCCACCACCGGCGGCGAGTTCTACCCTGCCGCCGTCGCCAAGTCCATGTGGAGCCTGTGGAAGAACGCCAGCATCCTGGGGGGCGGCACGGCCGGCCTGCAGACCACCTGGCAGGCCACCCTCGCCCAGCAGACGGGCAACAACGAGTATCTGAGCGCTCCGCTGGGCTGCTTCCCGACCTACCTGCGCGGCCTGCGGCGCCTCGTGGCCTCGGTGCCCGACGCCACGTTCCGCGCGCCCCTCCAGGCGCAGAACGTGGGCAACGGCCTGGACCCCTTGAGCACCGGCTACCTCTCCAGCGGCGCCCTCTGGCAGGTGGTCTCGCTGCCCTTCAGCGGCACGGGCACCCTGCGCACCTACGCCGACGGCATCTACTACGACCGGAACCAGGCGCGGTGCTACCGCTTCACCTACGGCGGCTCGGGCACCCTGGCCGTCACCATGACCCCCACCGGCGGCCAGGACTTCTTCCTGGAGCTGATCGGCCCCACGGGGATCGTGGCCGCGGACACGACCCAGCCCCAGGGCGGCGCGCCGACCCGCAGCATCACCCGCAGCGGCCTCCCCGCGGGCGACTACATCGTGCGCGTGCGCGCCGGCTACACCACGAGCGACAACACCGCCGCGAGCTACAGCCTGGGCATCACCCTGCAGTAGGGAAGCCTCTGGACAACCAAGGGCCCCGGGGCTTCCCGGGGCCCTTTTCCAGCTTTGAAGCTTTCTACCAGCCCAGCAGGTAGGCGAAGACGAGGGGAGCGACGATGGTGGCGTCGCTCTCGATGATGAACTTCGGAGTGTCCGCGGCCAGCTTGCCCCAGGTGATCTTCTCGTTGGGCACGGCGCCGCTGTAGGAGCCGTAGCTGGTGGTGCTGTCGCTGATCTGGCAGAAGTAGCCCCAGAGGGGCACGTTCTCGCGCTCCAGGTCCTGGTGCAGCATGGGCACCACGCAGATGGGGAAGTCGCCGGAGATGCCGCCGGCGATCTGGAACATGCCCAGGGGCGCCTCCTGCGTGACCGCGGTGTAGTGCTCCGCCAGCCAGGTCATGTACTCGATGCCCGTGCGCACGGTGTGGACATTCTTGATGTCGCCGCGGATGCAGGCGGCGGCGTACATGTTGCCAAGGGTGCTGTCCTCCCACCCGGGCACGACGATGGGCACCTTCTTTTCCAGCGCCGCCAGCATCCAGCTGTTCTTCGGGTCGATCTGGAAGTGCTGCTCCAGGACCCCCGACTTCAGGAGCTTCTGCAGGAATTCGTGGGGGAAGCAGCGCTCGCCCTTCTGGTCGGCGGACATCCACTCCTGGAGGATGGCCTTCTCGATGCGGCGCATGGCCTCCATCTCGGGGATGCAGGTGTCCGTCACGCGGTTCATGTGGCGGTCCAGCAGGGCCTGCTCGTCGGCGGGGGTCAGGTCGCGGTAGTGGGGCACGCGCTCGTAGAAGTCGTGGGCCACGAGGTTGAAGATGTCCTCCTCGAGGTTGGCGCCCGTGCACACGATCAGGTGGACCTTGTCCTGGCGGATCATCTCGGCCAGGGAAAGCCCCAGCTCGGCGGTGCTCATGGCGCCGCCCAGGGTGACCATCATGCGCCCGCCCTGCTCCAGGAAGACGCGGTAGCCTTCGGCCGCGTCGATGAGCGCGGCGGCGTTGAAGTGGCGGAAGTGGTGCTTGATGAAGGACCCGACGGGTCCGAAGGCGGGGGTCTTCGCGGACATGGTGTTCCTCTCCAGGCCTCCATTCTGCCCTGCTTCCCGCCCGGAAGGGGCCGCGGTCACAGGTGAACACGCCCGGCGCCTTCAGTGGCATCGTAGAAGGGGAGGCCGCAGGCCACGCAGCCGCGACCCCGGGAGACACGCCATGACGACGCCGTACCAGGCGATCCCCGTGGGGGACCGCATCCACTGGGTGGGAGCCATCGACTGGTCCATCCGCGATTTCCACGGCTACCGCACGAGCCGGGGCACCACGTACAACGCCTTCCTCATCCGCGGCGAGAAGACCGTGCTGGTCGACACCGTGAAGGCGGGCTTCGAGGACGAGATGTTCGCCCGCATCGCCTCGGTGTGCGACCCCGCCGAGATCGACCTCGTGGTCAGCAACCACGCCGAGATGGACCACAGCGGCGTCCTGCCCCTGGTGCTGGAGCGCGCGAAACCCTCCCGCCTCCTGGCGAGTCCCATGGGCGTGAAGGCCCTCCAGGCTCATTTCGGCGACCTGGGCGCCGAGGCGGTGAAGGACGGCGACACCCTGGAGGTGAGCGGCCCCGGGGATCCGGCGGGCCCCCTCACGCTGCGCTTCCTGGAGACGCGCTTCCTGCACTGGCCGGACAGCATGTTCACCTACATCCCCGAGCAGGCCTTCCTCTTCAGCCAGGACGGCTTCGGCATGCACCTGGCCGGCGCGGAGCGCTTCGCGGAGGCGGTCCCGGAGTGGCTGCTGGAGCAGGAGGCGGCCAAGTACTACGCGAACATCCTGATGCCCTTCGGCACGACGGTGCAGAAGCTCCTGGCCCGCCTGGAGGAGCTGGCGCTGCCCCTGCGCACCGTGGCGCCGGACCACGGCCCCTTGTGGCGGGAGCGCTTCCCCCTGGTGCGGGAGGGCTACCAGCGCTGGTCCACGCCGGTGCTCCGGCGCAAGGCGGTGGTGGTGTACGACACCATGTGGGGCAGCACGGCGGCCATGGCCCGCGTCGTGGGCGAGGGCCTGCGGGCGAGCGGCGCCCAGGTGGAGCTGATGCCCCTCTCCGGCAACCACCGCAGCGACATCGCCACGGAGCTGCTGGATGCGGGCGCCCTGGTGGTGGGCAGCCCCACCCTGAACAAGCAGCTCTTCCCCACGGTGGCGGACGTCCTGAGCTACCTGAAGGGGCTGAAGCCCGCCGGCCGCGTGGGGGGCGCCTTCGGCTCCTACGGGTGGAGCGGGGAGTCCGTGCAGCAGGTGGACGCGGCACTCCAGGCCATGGGCGTGGAGGTGCTGGGCCAGGTGAAGGCCACCTACGTGCCCACGGAGGACACCCTGGCCGCCTGCCACGCCCTGGGGGCCCGGGTCGGGGAGGCCCTGGCCGCGCGCTTCGCCTGAGGGGTCAGCCCAGGCGCGCGAGGAAGGCCGCCACGTCCACCACGCAGCGCACGTGGCGGCCTTCCCCGATCTTGCCGTCCTCGTCCCACATCTCGCCCTGGAAGCTGACGCGCTTGCCCTGGACGGCGGTGACGGTGGCGGTGCAGCGCACCCTCCGGCCGATGGGCGTGGCCTTCAGGTGCTGCACGGACACCTCGATGCCCACGGTGCCAAAGCCCTCCGGCAGGAGCGGATCCACGAGCTGGAGGGCCGTGGACTCGAAGAGGGCCACCAGACTGGGCGTGCTGAAGACGTCCAGCGCGCCGCTGGCCACGGCGGCGGCGGACTCGCGGGGTTCCGCGACCTTCTCGAAGCAGTGGGAGAGGCCGGGCGTAACGCCTTCCAGCATGGGGATCCTCAATCGACGGTGATGGATTTGGAGACGTTCTTGGGAGCGTCGGGGTCCACGCCGTGGTCCTGCACGCCCAGAGCATCCAGGAAGGCCGCCTTGCGCACGGACATGCGCAGGGCCAGACGCTGGAGCACCACCGCGGCCTCGAAGACGAAGAGGTTGGGGTCCCCCGCGGGAGGCACCTCGATGCTGGTGGACCAGTAGCGCGCCTGCCCCATGGGTTTCCCGGCCGCGGCGGCGGCCAGCTCCGGGTTGGGCTCGGAGATCACCACCACGTCCGCCCCGCGGATCTTGTGGGTGTGGATCTGGCTGATGGTGATGCGCGTGTCCCGCTCCTCGCTGGAGCACAGGAAGAGCAGGGGATAGTTCCCGAAGCGCGCCTCCAGCAGCTCCGGGTGGGCCTTCAGCGCCTCCGGCCCCTCGGCGGCGCCCAGGCGCGCGGCATGGTCCAGCAGCTCGGCCAGATCCTGCACCGAGAAGAGCGTGTTCTTGCCCAGGATGGTGTTGGGACCGTGCTTGAACTCCGCGGCGTCGTAGCCCTCGGTATGGTTCAGCACCACCTCCCGGATCTTGAGGGCGCCTTCCCGGGCCAGGCCGTAGAGCCCCGTGCCCAGAATGTGCATGGAGGGCGCGAGGAACAGGCGCTCCGCGGCGCGCTCCACCGCCTCCCCGGTGACCGCCAGGGTCTCCGTGATGAGGGCCCGGGCGCGCTCCAGCTTCTCCGCGATGCGGGCCTCGGCGTCCGCCCCCTGGGCCGCCAGCACGTAGAGCACCGCCAGCTGGCTGATGAAGCTCTTGGTGGCCGCCACCGCGATCTCGGGCCCGCAGAGCAGGGGCAGATAGAAGGCGCTCAGCTCCTGGGGGATGCGGCTGTTCTCGTTGTTCACCAGGCACATGCGCATCACCTGGGGCGCCCGCTCCCGCACCTCCTGGAAGATGTCCACCAGATCCTTGGTCTCGCCGCTCTGGGTGATGCCGATGAGGACGTCCTTCCCCGTGAGGGCCTTGAGCCAGCTGGCCCGGAACTGGCCGGGGTTGGCGGGGAAGACGGGAATGCCCGCCAGGTTGTTGAAGAAGGTGGCCCCCACCAGCGCCGCGTGGTACGAGGTGCCGCTGGCCACCAGGTAGACGCGCCCGCCCTCCCGGTGGGCTCGCCGGAGCGCCTCCCGGGCCTGGGCCAGGAAGTCCGCAACCTTGCGGCGCTTCTTCCACACGAAGAGACGGTCCAGGAGCTTCAGCAGCTCCCCGTCGCCGGGCGCCAGGCGCGCCAGGTCCAGGAAGAGCTGCTTCTCGTCGGACACGAAGCCCCCGCCGTTCAGGCCGGCGGCGAAGGGGCGGGCGAAGGCGAGCAGCTCGGCGCAGGCGGCCTCCCCCCGAAGGGCCCCGAAGGCCTCCCCCAGCGAAGCCTCGTCCGGACAGTCGTAGAGGGCCTGCACCCGCTCCGCCAGCGCCTTGCAGAGGCCGGCCTTCGCCTCGAAGGCGGCGAAGAGCCCCTCCGTCTCGGGCCAGGCGAAGTAGTAGCGCAGGATCTCGTCCAGGTTCTCCGGGCTGGAGGCGATCTCCTGCTCCATGTAGGTGCGGTAGGGCGCCCGCAGGGCCGTGTCCCGCACGTTCAGCTTGGAGCGCTTCGGCCGGGGGCGGCTGAAGGCGAGCTCCCCCTCCAGAGGGAAGACCACGTAGTCGCGCTCCGTGAACCAGAGGCCCTGGCCCTCCACCAGAGGGATGAGCATGCGGGTCTTGCTGAGTACGGAGGTGAGGTCGCTGGAGACCAGCACAAAATCCCCTTGGGCGTCCGTGCCGATGCCCGCGTACAGGCTGGATCCGGACTTCACCGCCACCACGCCCGGCACGCCCAGGTCCGCGAAGGCCGCAGCGTAGCTGCCCTCGGCCTCGCGGTTCGCCCGGCGGGCCGCCTCCACCAGCAGGAGCACCGCATCCGGCAGGGCCGGCAGCCCCGACGCCGCACAGGCCTTTCGCCCGGCCGCCACGAGGGGTTCCGGATCCGCGAGCCCCGCGCTGAAGGCCTCCTCCGCCAAGTGGGTGATCATCTCCCCATCGTTGTCCGACACCACCCGGTGGCCCCGGGCCAGCAGGGCGGGCTTCAGGCGGTCCGTGTTGGAGATGTTGCCGTTGTGGGCCCCCACGAAGCTGGGACGGCAGGCCACGTGGTGGGGCTGGCTGTTCACGTCCGTGACCGCCCCGTACGTGGCCCAGCGCACCTGGCCGATGAAGCGCTGCCCGGCCTCCCGGTCGATGCCCAGCTCCGGGACCACCCGGCTCGGCGCGCCCACCCGCTTCAGGAGGCGGATGCCCTGGCCCGACAGGAAGGCGCCCCCCGTGGAATCGTAGCCGCGGTATTCCAGGCGCTTCAGCAGCTCGCCGGCCTCCTGGCCGAGCTCGGGATTCTCATGTCCGTAACAAATGGAAACGATGCCGCACACGCGCACACACTCCTTCGTCAAGAATTGACATTCCATACTGCCAGAATTAGACACTCCCATGTTTCCATGGGGCCATGGAAGCCGATGGCCTCTTCGTCTACGGAACCCTGCGCGAAGGTGGGAGCAACCACCCATGGCTGGCGCGCACCCATCCGGAAGGCCATTGCCGGGCCTTCGTGCCCGGGCGCCTCTTCCATCTGCCGTCGGAGGCCTACCCAGCCCTGGTGGCTGCGCCGGAGCCGGTCGCCTCCCCACCGGGCCCCGGCTGGGTGGTCGGCGACTTCGTGGGCTACGAGGGGGAAGCCGAACTGGCGTCGGCCCTCCAGGACCTGGACGCCCTGGAGGACGTGGAGGGCGGCCTCTACGCCCGTGTCCCGCTCCCCTGCGTCCTGGACAGCGGCCTCCACTTCACGGCCTGGACCTACGTCTTCCCAGAAGAGCGCCTGCCGCGCCTGGAACGGGAAGCCCTGGAACTGCCCGAGGGGGACTGGGAACCGTACCTCCGCTGAGGTTCCTGCGGACGGTGAAACAACACAGGGGGTGTTCCACGTGGAACACCCCCTGTGTTGGCGGCCCGGGCAAGATTCAGGCGAGATCGAGGGGCTGCGCTTCCCCGGATTCGTCCACGGGCTTGGCGGCTTCGGCGTCGACCATCAGGTCGAGATCCTCCTCCTCATCCAGGGCCTGGGCGCTGGCGTCGATCTGGGCGATCCCCACCACCCGGTCCTCCTCGGAGGCGAGGTTCAGCAGGCGCACCCCCTGGGCGGCCCGCCCCGTCTTGCGCACCTCGTCGATGGCAAAACGGATGACCATGCCCTCCTGGCTAATGAGGAGGCAGCCCTCGCCGGGCTTCACCAGCACACTGCCCACCACCTGGCCGTTCCTCACCCCGGCGCGGATGTTGATGACGCCGGAGCCGCCGCGGCCCTGGAGCCGGTAGTCCTGAAGCAGGCTGCGCTTGCCGTAGCCCTTCTCCGTGACGGTGAGCAGCATGCCGAAGTCCGCCGTGCTCTCGTCGGCCTCCTCGCCCTCCGGAAGGTCCGGCAGGGGGTCGGCGACCTCCATGTCGACGATGCGATCGCCGGGGGCGAGGCGCATGCCCCGCACGCCCGTGGCCACGCGGCCCATGGGACGGATGTCCTCCTCGGGGAAGCGGATGGCCTTGCCCTGCGCGCTGATCAGCACGATCTGCTGCTCCCCGTGGGAAACCCGTACGGCCACGAGGCTGTTGCCGTCCACGATGTTCAGAGCGATCAGACCGTTGCTGCGGATGTTGGCGTAGGCCGCCAGGGCCGTCTTCTTCACCGTGCCGTCCTGGGTGGCGAAGACGAGGTAGTGGTCCTCCGGGAAGTCCCGCAGCGCCATGAGGGTGACGACCTTCTCGTCCTCCTTCAGGCTGATGAGGTTCTTGATGTGCTTGCCCCGGGCATTGGCACCGCTCTCGGGGATGTCGTAGACCTTCAGGGCGTAGGCATAGCCCCGGTCCGTGAAGACCAGCAGCGTGTCATGGGCCTTGGTGAGGAAGAGCTGCTCGACGAAATCCTCGTCCTTCGTCTTCATGCCCAGCTTGCCCTTGCCGCCGCGCTTCTGGCGCCGGTAGGCCGAGAGCTCGGTGCGCTTGATGTAGCCAGCCTTGGAGAGGGTCACGACCATGGGGTCGTCCGGCACCACGTCCTCCATGCGGATCGCCCCGGAGAAGGCCACGATCTCGGTGCGGCGCGCGTTGCCGAACTGCTCGGCGACGCCCTCGAGCTCCTCCTTGATGACCTGCATCAGGAGCCCCTCGTCCGCCAGGATGGACTTGAGGTGGGCAATGAGCTTCTCCACCTCTCCCAGCTCCTCGAGGATTTTGTCCCGCTCCAGGCCCGTGAGGCGCTGCAGACGCATGTCCAGGATGGCCTGGGCCTGGCGGTCCGACAGGGCGAGGGCAGGATCCTTCTTGAGGGCCGCCGCGGTGGCGTAGGCGCCGCTCATCAGGCCCGCCTTCGCCTCCTCCGGGGTCTTGGCGGCGCGGATCAGCTTGATGACCGCGTCCAGCCAGTCCAGCGCCATCTTCAGCCCCAGCAGGATGTGGTGGCGGTCCTCCGCCTTGCCTAGCTGGAAGAGCGTGCGGCGGGTGACCACCTCGCGGCGGAAGCCGAGGAATTCGCTGAGGATCTCCTTCAGCGAGCAGATGCGCGGCTGCCCGTTCACGATGCAGAGCATCGTGATGGGGAAGCTGCTCTGGAGGGGCGTCAGCTGGTAGAGCTGGTTCAGCACGATGTCCGACGGCTCGTTCCGTTTCAGCTCCACCACCAGGCGGATGCCCTCGCGGTCCGACTCGTCCCGCAGGTCGGCGATGCCGTCGATGCGCTTCTCGCCCACCAGCTCCGCAATCTTCTCGGTGAGGGTCGCCTTGTTCACCTGGTAGGGCAGCTCGGTGAAGACCAGCTGCTCCACCTCGCCCTTGTTCTTGATGCGCACCGTCTCCACATGGGACCGGGCGCGCACCACGCAGCGCCCGCGACCGGTGCGGTAGGCGTCCAGCACCCCCTCGGTGCCGAGCATCAGGCCGCCGCCGGGGAAGTCCGGCCCGTGGATGTGGGCCATGATCCCGGCCAGATCCATCCCGGGGTTCTCGATGAGGGCCACCAGGGCCCGGCAGCACTCCCCCAGGTTGTGGGGCGGAATGCTGGTGGCCATGCCCACGGCGATGCCCTGGCTGCCGTTCACCAGCAGGTTGGGGAACTTCGTGGGCAGCGCCAGGGGCTCCTTCAGGCTGTCGTCGTAGTTGGGGCCGAAGTCCACTGTGTCCTGGTCGATGTCCTCCATCATCTCGGAACCGATGCGGGAGAGCCGCGCCTCGGTGTAGCGCATGGCCGCCGCGCTGTCGCCGTCGATGGAGCCGAAGTTGCCCTGGCCGTCCACCAGCACGTGGCGCATGGAGAAGGGCTGGGCCATGCGCACCAGGGTGTCGTAGATGGCGGCATCCCCGTGGGGATGGTACTTACCCATCACGTCACCCACGGTGCGGGCGGACTTCTTGTAGGCGCGGTTCCACTCGTTCCCCGCCTCCTTCATGGCGAAGAGCACCCGCCGATGGACGGGCTTCAGGCCGTCCCGCACGTCCGGCAGGGCACGGCCCACGATCACGCTCATGGCGTAGTCGAGGTAGGACTTGCGCATCTCCCTTTCGAGCTCGACGGGTTCGATGCGCTGGGGCTTGGGCTGCTGCTGTTCCACGTGGAACCTCTGCTGAATGGCACACCGCCGGGGTGTCGACACGTGCGGGGCCAGCTATTTCTTGATTTAACTGACTTTGAAAATCAGACGTCCAGGTTCTCCGCCAGGAGGGCGTTGTCCTCGATGAAGCGGCGGCGCGGCTCGACCGCGTCCCCCATGAGGATCGTGAAGATCTCGTCCGCCTCCACCGCGTCATCCACCTGGACCTTCAGGAGGGTGCGGCGCTCGGGATCCATGGTGGTTTCCCAGAGCTGCTCGGGGTTCATCTCGCCCAGGCCCTTGTAGCGCTGGATGCCGAGGCCCCGCTTGCCCTCTTCCAGGATGGATGCCAGCAGGGCCTCCGGATCCCGGAAGACCATCTCCTTCGCGCGCATGGAAGAACTCTCTTCCGGCTCCTCGCCTTCCTCCGCAGGCTTGGCGGTGACACCCGTCTTGCGCAGGCGCAGCTCGCCTCCCAGGAAGGCGGCCAGGTCCTGGTGCAGGGCCTGGAGCCGGCGGAACTCGCCCCAGTGGGCGACCTGCTGGTCGATGCGAAGGGTGATGGGGCGAGCCAAGTGGATGCGCACCAGACGGATGCGGTACGACGCCGGGGAGGCGGCCGCCTCCTCTTCCTGGGAGGGAAGGGGCTCCTCGGGGCACTCCAGTTCGGCCTGGCCCATGCCGAGCTCCACCAGGCGCCCTGCAAGAATCTGGGCGCGCTCCGCGGAACCGAAGCAGTCGGGATCCAGCAGGCCCTCCGACAGCAGGGCGTCCACCAGCGGGCGGGCGTACCCGCGGCGCTCGAGCTTGGCGTACAGGTGCTGCACCTCGCCCCACTTCTTCATCTCGCGCACGAGGGAGGGCCCCTTGTGCTCGCTGCCGTCCGGCAGGGTCAAGGTCCAGCCGTCGAGCGCCTTGTTGAAGAGGAACTCGTCCAGGGCGCGCTCGTCCTTGAGGTAGCGCTCCATCTTGCCCTTCTTCACCTTGTAGAGCGGCGGCTGGGCGATGTAGATGTGCCCCCGCAGCACGAGCTCGGGCATCTGCCGGTAGAAGAAGGTCAGGAAGAGGGTGCGGATGTGGGCGCCGTCCACGTCGGCGTCGGTCATCAGGATGATCTTGTGGTAGCGGAGGTTCTCGACCTTGAAGTCGTCCTGGATGCCCGTGCCCAGGGCCTGGACGAGGGTGCGCAGGTCGGCGCTGCTGATGATCCGGTCGAAGCGGGCCTTCTCGACGTTCAGGATCTTCCCGCGCAGGGGGAGGATGGCCATGGTGCGCCGGTCGCGGCCGCCCTTGGCGCTTCCGCCCGCGGAGTCGCCCTCCACGATGTAGAGCTCGCTGAGGGCCGGATCCCGCTCCTGGCAGTCCGCCAGCTTGCCGGGCAGCCCGGCGCTCTCGAGCGCGCCCTTGCGGCGCGTGAGCTCCCGGGCTTTGCGGGCAGCCTCCCGGGCGCGGGCGGCCTCGATGGCCTTCTCCAGGATCGCCTTGGCCTCGCGCGGGTTCTCCTCGAAGAAGGTGTTGAGCTTGTCGTAGACGACCGTCTGGACGATGCCCTTCACCTCGCTGGAGACGAGCTTGTCCTTCGTCTGGCTGCTGAACTTCGGGTCCGGGACCTTCACGCTGATGACCGCGGTGAGGCCCTCGCGCACATCCTCACCCGAGAGCGCCACCTTGTTGGACTTCAGCAGGTTGTTCTTTTCCGCATAGGTGTTGATCACCCGGGTCATGGCCGCGCGGAAGCCCTCCAGGTGGGTGCCGCCGTCGCGGTTGCGGATGTTGTTCGTGAAGCAGTAGAGCGTCTCCTGGTAGGAGTCGTTCCACTGCATGGCCACCTCCACGTTGATGTCGCTCTTGGCGTCCTCGATGTGGATGGGCGGGCGGTGCAGCGGATTCTTGTTGCGGTTCAGGTGGTCGACGAAGGCGTTGATGCCGCCGCTGTTCAGGAAGTCGTGGCTCTCCCCGGTGCGTTCGTCCGTGACGCGGATGTGCACACCCCGGTTCAGGTAGCTCAGCTCCCGGAGGCGCTGACTCAGCACCTCGAAGCTGAAGTCCAGCTTGCCGGAGAAGACCTCGGGATCCGGCCGGAAGCGCACCCGCGTGCCGCGCCGGGTTGTGGGCCCTTTCACGGCGAGCGGCGCGTCGGCCTTGCCCCGGGTGAAGGTCATATGGTGCTCCTGACCCTCGCGCCAGATGGTGAGCCAGAGCTTCTCGGAGAGGGCGTTCACGCAGGAGACGCCCACGCCATGGAGGCCGCCGGAGATTTTGTAGGAGTTGTCGTCGAACTTCCCGCCCGCGTGGAGGACCGTCATGATCACTTCCGCGGCGGAGCGGCCCTCTTCCTTGTGCATGTCGGTGGGGATGCCGCGCCCGTTGTCCTCCACAGAGCAGCTTCCGTCGTCGTGGAGGATCACGTCCACGCGGGTGCAATAGCCCGCAAGGGCCTCGTCCACAGCGTTGTCCACCACCTCGTAGACCATGTGGTGGAGGCCGCTGCCGTCGTCCGTGTCCCCGATGTACATGCCGGGCCGCTTGCGCACGGCCTCCAGGTCGCGGAGCACGGTGATGTTGTCGGCGGTGTAGGAGTTCGCGGGCTCCTGGGTGGGTGGAAGGGTGCTATCTGGGGACATCAAGGCTCGCTTATGGACGTGATTCAGACGAACGGCTCCGCTCCGGCTGGGCCCGGGGCTCAGCTGGGGCTGGCGAACTTCACGGGCATGAGGATGTAGCGGAAGCTCATGTCCTCGATCCCGGGCGACATGAAGATGCCCTGCCCCACGTCATCCTTGAACTGGTAGACCACCTCCTCGCCCGGAAGGCGCTCGAGGAGTTCCGTGAGGTAGTCGATGTTGAAGGCCAGCTCCAGGGGCTGCTCTTCGCCGGTGAAGCTGATGGTGCCCTGGTTCACGCCCTCGTCCGGGTGCTGGAAGAAGACGCGGAGATTGGGGAACTCGAAGAAGAGCCGGACGTTCTTGTTGTAGTCGTCCTTCTTGAGGCCCACGATCTTCAGGGTCCTCAGGAAGTCCTCCCGGTCCACCAGGACGCGCTTGGGAAGCTCGGAGGGCAGGACCTTCTCGTAGGCCGGGTAGTTGCCGGTCACGCGGCGGGTGCTGAACTTCAGGCCCGGCTGATCCAGGAAGAGCGTGCGGTCATCCCAGGAGAGGGTGAGCATCCCGTCCTCTCCCAGGGAGCCGGGCAGGAGATCGAGCGCGCGCTTGGGCACGATGAGGCGCGCCTCCGCCGAGAGCCCCGTTTCGCAAGGGAGCTCGGTCACGGCGAGGCGGAAGCCGTCGGTGGAGACCACGCGGATGAAGTGCGTGGAAAGGTGCAGGAGCACGCCCGAGAGGGCGGGCTTGGTGGCATCCCGGCTGACGGCCAGGGAACCCAGCTGGATGGCCTTGCGGAAGGCGGTCCCCGAGAGCTGGACGGAAGGCAGCTCGGGCCCGGGCTTGGGCAGTTCGGGGAAGCCTTCCCCGGGCTGGATGTTGTGCTCGGAATTGAAACCCTTGGCGCGCAGCCAGAGGCGGTTGCCGCTCTCCGGCCACTCGAGGGTCAGGAGACCGTCCGGGTACGCCCGCACGGTTTCCACAAACTTCTTGCCGGGTACCGCGATGACGCGGCTGCCCTTGCCTTCCACGGGGAGTGTGGCCTCGAAGGCCAGCTCCATGTCCGTGGCCTTCAGCACCATCTCTGATTCCCCGATCTCCACGAGCACGTGCTGGAGGATCGGAAGGGTGACCCGCCGCTCCAGCGCATGCTTGAGGATCCCCAGGGTCTTATCCAATCGTTCCTTGGAAACTTGTACCTGAAAGTTCATGAATCACCGTGATTATGCTGATGGCGAGACAAAGCTGCGGAAATGGGCGTCAAACCCTTATCCTACCTGGAAAAGATGGCCGAAGGCCAGCGGTGCGGAAAGGCGGGAAAGGGGGGTGTCCCTGCGGAAAGCCGCCGGGCACCTTCCCGGCTTCCACAGGCCTCCACAGGGGGACGGGGCGGGTGCTTGTGGCTTTCCAGGGCAAGTCCTGATCTTTCAGGAAATGCTATTCAGGAGGGAGTGCACTGTCCTGTGGAAATCCTGGTCGCGGCCCATGCGCTGCTTCACGCTGTCGATGGCGTTCATGACCGTGCTGTGGTGCATGTTGCTGAAGGCGCGCCCGATGTCGCTGAAGGAGGAGCCGGTCAGCTCCCGGGCCAGGTACATCGCCACCTGCCGGGGCACCAGGATGCTCTGCTGGCGGCTCTTCTTCTTCATGAGGTCCGAGAAGCTCACGTTGAAGGTCTCTGCAGTGGTGCGGCAGACCTTCTCGAGGCTCACGCCCGCGGAGGCTTCGGTTCCACTGGCCCCCTGGAAGGCCTGCTGGGCCACCTCGAGGCTGGGCTGGATCCCCAGGAAGCCCGCCTGGAAGACCACCCGGGTGAGCAGCCCCTCCAGATCGCGCACCGAGCCCTTGGCCTTGTGTGCCACAAAGGTGAGCACTTCCTCTGACACGGAGGGGAGGTCCTTGAAGATGTCGTCCTCCAGCTTCTTCTTGAGGATGGCCACCCGCGTCTCGAAGTCGGGGGGCTGGATGTCCGCCGTGAGGCCCCACTTGCAGCGGGTGATCAGGCGCTCGTGGAGCCCCTCCAGCCTCTGGGGCGGCTTGTCCGAGGTGATCACGATCTGCCGGCCGTGCTGGAGCAGGTATTCAAGCACGTAGAAGATCTCCTCCTGCGTGCGCTCCATGGTCACGAGGGTCTGCACGTCATCCAGCAGCAGGACCTCGTTGGCCTGGTACTTCTTGCGCAGCGGCTCGGTGTCCTTGGCCTTGATGGCCACCGTCAGCTCGTTGAAGAAGTGGTCGACCTTCAGGTAGGCGATGCGCAACGCCGGGTTCCGGGCCAGAAGGCCCTTGCCGATGCCAATCATCAGGTGGGTCTTCCCGAGCCCCGAGCCTCCGTAGATGAAGAGGGGGTTCATGTTGAGGGAAGCGTTGGACTTGCCGTGGTTTTCCACCACCGCGTTGGCCGCAGCGAAGGCGAGCTGGCTGCCGGGGCCCACCACGAAGCGGTCCAGCGTGTAGCGCTGGAAGCCCGGGGGAAAGGGGTCCTCCGCGTGAGCGGCCTCCACCGCGGCCTTCGCTGCCCCGCGGGCGCGGGGGGCGGCCTTGCCGGGGCCGGCCTCCCCGGACACAGTGAAGGCCAGGCGGAGCCCCGAGAGGCCCGACTGGACCATCACGTCGTGGAATTCCTCCGCCAGCTGCTGCTCGATCCAGACCCGCGCGGAGGCCGAGGGGGTCTGGATCCACAGCGTGCTCCCCTCACAGCTCAAGGGGCGGCAGGGCTCGATCCAGTCGAGGAAGGTGCGCTCGGGCAGGCGCTGGGACAGCCCGCTGCGCAGGGTTTCCCAGAGTACGTGAGGGTCGTTGACGGACATGCATTCACCCACATCCCGGGTCCAGCCTGGGGACCGCGGCAAGGATCCCGGACACGGGCCTCCTCCGGCTGGCAAGGGAGAGGTACTCTACCACCTCGCCCCCCCGGCGAGGCCGGCTCTTTGGGCTTGAGAAGCGGAGGGGGCGCTGGTAGCCTCGAAGGTTCGCCCCCGCCCGGGAGGGTCGGGCTTTGAGGTGGATCATGAAGCGCACGTTCCAGCCCAACAACCGCCGCCGTGCCAAGACCCACGGCTTCCTGAGTCGGATGAAGACCAAGAATGGCCGTCTGGTGCTCAAGCGCCGCCGCGCCAAGGGCCGCCACGTCCTGGCCCTCTAGTCGCCCGTGAAGGTGGCCGGGCGTTACCGGGTGGTCCGACGCACGGATCACGCGGTGCCCCAGGATCCTCCGCGTCCCCTCACGCCGAGGGGATGTGCCCTGGATATCCGGATCTGGTCCGGCCCCTCCGACGCGCTGCCCCTGCTCCTGGTGAACGCAAGCCGGAAGCAGGGGCAGGCTGTTATGCGGAACCGCTTCCGTCGGCGGGTGCGGATGGCCTTCCTGGCCGTCCTCCGTTCGGCCCCCGGGTTGACGCCTTTCGGCGCGGTCGTGTGGGTGCGGCCCGCCCGGGGGGCCAAGGCCGGATGCGACATCCCCTATGCTGAGATCGAAGCCCAGCTGAGGCTGGCCCTGAGCCGGTGGACCTCCCGATGAACAACCGCAACTTCATCCTCTTCATCGTCCTGAGCGCCTTGCTGCTCCTGGGCTACTCCGCCTGGCAGGGCCGCATGGCTCCCAAGGCCCCGCCCGCCCAGGTCGAGGAGACGGCGGTTCCCGTGTCTTCTCCGGCGGCGCAGGCGCCCCAGCCCGCGGCTCCCGTGGCCCAGGTTCCGGCCCAGACGCCGGCAGAGGCCGCGGCCCGCTTCGCGCTGGAGACCGCGGAGCTGCGGCTCACCTGGCGCTGCGTGGACGGCGCCCTCCTCCAGGTGGAGCGCCTGCAGGACGGCACCCGCTTCTTCCAGGAGGCCAACGCGCAGGAGAAACTCCTGGCCTTCCCGGGCATCGGCGGGGCCCTGGCCACCCGCTTCGAAGGATCTCCGGAGCTGACGCCCCTTGGCGACGGCCAGCTCGTGAGCTTCCGCAACGCCGCCGGGGATCGCCTGAGCTACCGCGTGCCCAGGCGGGGATCCGTGGTCGAGGTGGACTGGCAGACGGCCCGCGGGGCCCATCTGGCCCTCTTCCGCAAGCCCTCGGACCCGAAGGAGGCCCTGCGCATGGGCCGCTTCTTCACCGTCGAGGAGAAGAAGATCCACGCCGTGTCCATGGTGCAGCTGCTGGAGCACCCCTGGTACAAGCCCGGCAAGTTCACGGAGCTGCCCCCCGCGGCGACGCGCCTGGGCCTGGATGCCGGCATCGAGAAGGGCCACCAGTCCTCCCACTACTTCGCCGCCATCTGGGAGCTGAACACCCTGCCGGAGCGCGACACCGCCACCTTCCCCGGCTACCACGCCCGGCCGGACGCGGCGGGCCGCGTCCAGGCCCGCCTCTACCTGGGGCCCAAGCAGTCCGAGGCCCTGGCCGCCTTCGCCAAGCCCTGCACCCAGGTGCTGGACTGGGGCTTCTTCGGTCTCATCGCCAAGGGTCTCTTCTGGCTGCTGCGCCTGCTCCAGTCCGTCATCCCCAACTGGGGCTGGACCCTGGTGCTGTTCTCCGTGCTGCTGCGGCTCGCCCTCTGGCCCATGAACAACAAGACCACGCTGCAGATGCTCCGCATGAAGGACCTGGAGCCCTACCAGAAGCAGCTGCAGGCCAAGTACGAGAAGTTCGGCAACGACATGGCCAAGAAGGCCGAGATGCAGAAGGAGCTGATGGCCTTCTACAAGAAGAACGGCCACAACCCCATGGGCGGCTGCCTCGTCATGCTGCTGCAGATGCCCGTCTTCCTGGCCATCTGGTCCATGCTGAACGCGGTCTTCGAGCTGCGCGGCGCCCACTGGGTCTTCTGGATCAAGGACCTCTCGGCCAAGGATCCCTTCTATGTGCTGCCGATCCTGCTCGGCGCCTCCATGCTGGCCCAGCAGGCCATGACCCCCGCCACGGGCGATCCCGCCCAGCGCCGCATGATGCTGATCCTCATGCCCGCGATGATGACCTTCTTCTTCATCCAGGCGCCCGTGGGCCTTTCCCTCTACTATCTGGTGTTCAACCTCATCGGCATGCTGCAGACCTGGTGGGTGATGCGGAACTACGTGCCGCAGCCCGTGAAGGTCTGAGCGCCCAGGAGATCCCCATGCGTCGGAATGCCGTGAAGCTGGAGAACCTGCCCGAGCTGGCCCTGCGCTGGTGCGCCCAGCTGGGCCTGGACCTGAAGGCCCGCTTCGAGCCTTCGGGCGACGAAGAGCTCTTCCCCAACCGCCTGGTGCTGGAGGGGGCCGATGCCCAGTGGCTCCTGGCCCAGCGGGGCCAGGGGCTGGACGCGCTCCAGTTCCTGCTGCACGAGGCCCAGGGCGAGCGCGAGGAATCCAAGCTGATCTACCTGGACGTCCAGGGTTTCCGCCTCTTCCGCATGAAGGAGCTGGGGGCGATGGCCCAGATGGCCATCGAAAAGGCCCGTGCGCTCGGTTCCTACACCTTCGCCTCCCTCACGCCCCGGGAGCGGCGGTGGATCCACCTCGTGGTGGCCCGCACCCCCGGCTTCTCCACCGAGAGCGAAGGCACGGGCACCCACAAGGCCCTGAAGGTCTTCCGCGCCTAGCCCTGGGAGCGCGGGCATGGACCCGGCCCTGGATCCCATCTGCGCCCCCGCCACGCCGCTGCTGCCCGCGGCCGTGGCGGTGCTGCGCGTCTCGGGCCCGGGCTTAAGGGCGCGCCTCGCGCCCCTGCTGGCCCTTCCCTTGGCCCGGCGGGCCAGTCTGCGCCGCCTGCGCTGGGGGGGCTACGACGAGCGTGCCCTCGTCCTCTTCTTCCCGGCGCCGCGCAGCGCCACGGGCGAGGACGTGGTGGAGTTCCACCTCCACGGCAACCCCCTGCTGGCGCGGCGCCTGCTCGAGCACCTGGGGAGCCTGGGTGTGCGCCTGGCCGAGCCCGGAGAGTTCGCCCGGCGCGCCCTGCTGAACGGGAAGATGGATCTGCTGGAGGCGGAGGCCCTGCGGGACCTGGTGGCCGCCTCCACCGATACCCAGCTTCGCCAGGCCCAGGCTCGGGCCGGGGGGCAGCCCGCCTGGATCCGGGAGGCCCGGGCGCGCCTCGCGCCCCTGGTGGCCGCCGCGGAGGCCGCGGTGGACTACGGCGAGGAGGAGGGCCTGGCCTTCGGTCCCCGGGAGCGGGAGGCGCTGGAGCCGCTGCGGGAGCTGTTCCACGTGGAACGGGAGCGGGCGGCGGCTGCGCACTGGCTGCGGGACGGCATCCGCGTCGCCCTCGTCGGCCGGCCCAACGCCGGCAAGAGCACCCTCTACAACGCCCTGGCGGGGGAGGAGCGCGCCATCGTCACGGCGCATCCAGGCACCACCCGGGACGTGCTGGAGCTGCGCTGCGAGTGGGCGGGCCTGCCCCTGGTCCTCTTCGACACGGCGGGCCTCCGGGACAGCGAGGATCCGGTGGAACGCCTGGGCGTGGCGCGCGTGGAGGGCGTGCTGGAGCGGGCGGACCTCATCCTCCATCTGGTGCCGGCCACGGATGCGGAAGCAGAGCCTGCCGTCGTGGCCCGCCTGGCGCCCTTCGGCTGGAAGACCCTGCTGGTGCGGACCTTTGCCGATGCGGCCCCCGGGAAGGGCCTGAGGGTGTGCGCCCGCACCGGGGCGCTCGAGGCCCTGGCGGAGGCGCTGCGGGAGCGCTTCCTGGGCGGACGGGCGCCGGAGGCCTGCCTCGGGGCCCTGGCCACCGAGCGCCAGCGGCGCCTGCTGGACGAGCTTGCGCGCCAGGTGGACCTGCTGCTGGAGCTGCCGCCGGAGGCGCCCGTGGAGCTGAGCGCGTCCCTGCTCCAGGGCGCCTGGGGCCTCCTGGCTCGCCTCACGGGGGAGGACCGGGCCGAGAGCAGCCTGGACGAGGTCTTCAGCGGCTTCTGCCTGGGCAAGTAGACTGGGACGATGCGGACGACGACGGCGGGCTGGGAGGCGGTGATCGGTCTGGAGGTGCACGTCCAGCTTCGGACGGCCACCAAGCTCTTCTGCGCCTGCCGGAACGCCTACGGCGAGGCCCCGAACAGCCTCACCTGTCCCGTGTGCCTGGGGCTCCCCGGGGCGCTGCCGGTGCTGAACGACGGGGCGGTGAAGCTCGCGCTCGCCCTCGGCCTCGCCCTCCACGGGCACGTCCAGCC
The DNA here is from genome assembly GCA_964292295.1 of uncultured bacterium. Taxonomy (GTDB): domain Bacteria; phylum Acidobacteriota; class Holophagae; order Holophagales; family Holophagaceae; genus CAXYVC01. Next base: position 24,880 of record CAXYVC010000008.1, on the reverse strand, counting down.
CCGCTCCACCTTCTACCGCAAGCACTACGTCTACCCGGACCTGCCCAAGGGCTACCAGATCACCCAGGGGCCCGTGGCCCTGGTGGAGGAGGGCTGGCTGGAGATCCCGGGGGATCCCGCCGTGCGCGGGGCGGAGGGGCCCGTGCGCATCGGCATCGCCCGCGCGCACCTGGAGGAGGACAGCGGCAAGAGCTCCCACGACCCGGGGCTGGGCGCCAGCCTGGTGGACCTGAACCGCGCCGGCGTGCCCCTCGTGGAGATCGTGGGGCGCCCCGAGCTGCGCAGCGCCCAGGAGGCCTCGGACTACCTGAAGGCCCTGCACCACCTCGTGGGGTACCTGGGGATCTGCGACGGCGCCCTGGAGGAGGGCTCCCTGCGTTGCGACGCCAACGTGAGCGTGCGGCGGGCGGGCTCGGAGGCCTTCGGCACGCGCGTGGAGATCAAGAACCTGAACTCCTTCCGCTTCCTGCGCCAGGCCCTGGACTTCGAGTTCGCGCGCCAGGTGGCCAGCCTGGAGCGCGGCGAGACCCTGCGTCCGGAGACCCGGGGCTGGGACGCGGCGGCGGGCGAGACGCGCCCCCAGCGCGGCAAGGAGGAGGCGGCGGACTACCGCTACCTGCCCGAGCCGGACCTGCCGGCGCTGGAGATCACACCCGGGGAACTCGGGGCCGTGCGGGCCGCCCTGCCGGAGCTGCCGGAAGCGCGCCGGGAGCGCCTGCGGGCCGCCCACGGCCTGCGCCCCCAGGACGCGGAGCTGCTGCTCCAGAGCCCCGCCTTCGCGGACTACTTCGAGGCGGCCGCCGCGGCCAGCGGCCACGGCCAGGCCACGGCCCACTGGATGCTGGGGGAGCTGAGCCGGATCCTGAATGCCCGCGGCTGCACCCTCGAGGCGTTGGGCCTTCCGCCGGAGCAGCTCGGCGCGCTGGTGGCCCTGGTGGAGGCCCGGGAGCTGAGCCACGGTGCCGCCAAGGAACGCGTGCTCCCGGCCCTGCTGGCGGGGGAGGGAACTCCGCGCGAACTGATGGAAAGATTTGGCTTGTCCCAGGTGTCGGATCCGGGGGCCATCCGGGATCTGGTGGATCGGGTGCTCCAGGCCCACCCGGAACAGGTGGCCCAGCTCCGGGCGGGGCGCACGGCTTTGCGCGGCTTCCTCGTGGGCCAGATCCTGAAGGCCAGCGGCGGGAAGGCGGACCCTCGGCGCGTGCAGGAAACGCTGGACCTCGCTCTGGCGGATCGCTGAAATGGGGGCCATGGCTCCCGAGACGTCCTCCCGTCCCTCCCACGCCGAACAGCACCTGGTGGAGCTGCGCGAAGCGGATCCGCCGCCGCCGGCCTCCGTGGGCGTGGAGCCCTGGCGCGCCGTGCTCTTTGGGCCCATGGCGGACCAGCCTTCCGGCGGGGGCTCCTGCGCGCGGGGCCGGCGGGAGCGCTGGGGTTTCCTGGTCCTCCTGGCGCTGGTGCTGGTCGGCTTCGGCCTCTTCCTGGTCCTGCGGTGACGCCGGAGGAGGAGGAAGAGCTGACCCGGGTCGCCCTGGAGGACCCTGCCCAGCATGTGGAGCCGCCCCGCGCCCACCCGGGGGTGGGGCGCCTGCTGGTCCTCCTGGCCTTCGCCCTGCTCTCCCTCGGCACCGTGTTCCTCTGGCGGCGCTGACCCGGCGAAGGGGTATGCTGGGGGACTCAAACACGGAGTCCGCGATGTACCGCCGCATCTGGGGTCCCACCACCACGGCCATCCACGCCGGTCGGGCGCACAACGAAACCCGCGGCCTGGTCTCGCCCGTCTTCCAGAGTTCCGCCTTCCGCCTGCTCGAGCCCGAGGAGGGCGCCGCCTTCGCCGCCGCCGTGGAGCCGTCCACCTTCTACACCCGCCTGGGGAACCCCAACTTCGGCGAAGTGGAGGCCGCCCTGGCCGCCCTGGAGCACGCGGAGCGCTGCCTGCTCACGAGCTCGGGCATGGCCGCCCTCGCCACGGTCTTCGAGGCCTTCCTGGCGCCCGGGGCCCGCGTGGTGGCGCCCCGGACGCTCTACACGGGAACGGAGCAGCTCCTGCGGCGCTGGGAGGCGCACCGGGGCCTGCGCGTCGCCTGGATCGAGGACACGCTGGACCTGGGGGCCTGGGAGGCGGCGCTCGCTCCCGAAACCGCCCTCATCCTGGTGGAGACCCCCTCGAACCCGACCCTGGCGGTGACCGACCTCGCGGCGGTGGCGGAGCTGGCCCGGACGAAGGGCGTGCGCAGCGTGGCGGACAACACCCTGGCGACGCCCATCTTCACCCGCCCCCTGGACCTGGGGGTGGACCTCGTGGTGAACAGCGCCACGAAGTACCTCGGGGGGCACGCGGACCTCGTGCTGGGTGCCATCTGCGGCCGGGAGGCGGACGTGGCTGCCTGCTGGCAGGTGGCCGCCCTCACGGGGCCGACGCCGGATCCCATGGCCGCCTGGCTGCTGCAGCGGGGCCTCAAGACGCTCTACCTGCGCGTGCGGCGCGCGGCGGACAACGCGGAATCCCTGGCCAACTGGCTCACCTGGCAGTCCCAGGTGGCCCGGGTGGCCTATCCCGGCCTGAAGGAGCACCCGGGCCACGCCGTGGCGGCCCGGCAGATGCAGGGCGGCTTCGGCGCGCTGCTCTCCTTCGAGCTGCGGGGCGGGCTGGAGGCCGGCCGGCGCTTCTGTCAGGCCCTGGAGATCGTGACGCCCGCCGTCAGCCTGGGGGGCGTGGAGAGCCTCATCCAGCACCCGGCCTCCACCAGCCATCTGCAGACGAGCGCCGAGGCGAAGGCGCGCCTGGGTATCACCGACGGCCTGCTGCGCCTGTCCGTGGGCATCGAGGACGAGGCGGACCTGAAGGCGGACCTGGAGCGCGGCTTCCAGGCGGCCACACTGCTGAGGGGGGAATAGATGCGGCTGTGGATCAACGGGGAGGACCGGGAGGCGCCGGAGCTGGCCACCGTGGCGGAGTTGGCGGCCTGGCTGGAGCTGCCCGCCTTCGGCAGCGCGGTGGAACTGAACGGCGCCGTGGTGCGCCGGGCCGAGCACGCCGCAACGCCCCTGGCCTCCGGCGACCGCCTGGAGGTCGTGCGCCTGGTGGGAGGCGGCTGAACCCGGATGATGCGGTTCCGGCCAGCCTCCCGCGGTAGAGGGAGGCGCTGGAGTTTGGACATTTTCATGACCGCCGTTCCTGACTGGGGTCACGCGCCCCCTTGCCTCATTAGGGGCGCCCCCCCCCCAACCCACGATGGAAGTGTGCGGGCGAGCTTGGCACCTAATGGTTTCAGAGCCAATCTCATTCGATTTTGACAACGAATTCACCGCTTCTCCCAGTGCATTCCGGTAGTTGGCGACCGTTTGATTTAACAAAGAAGCACTCAATCCAGTGAGTGCCGGTGTATTTTGTGCTTTCGCGGTGCGTCCTGCTGCCCGTTAGCATCTTGCCTCGCAAGTCCTCGTTGTTCTCTGCTTCACGGCCAGTGTTCACAACCTGCCAGTAGATGCTCTCCGTAATATCTGGCTGTGCCATCACCTCAAATATCAACGACTTACCTTTGGGAAGGGTTTCACCTTTTCGTAGAGGGCGCCTCCCTCCGGCTCCGTCCACCCACGCCTGCAGTTCCAGCGGCTGCGCCTTTTCTTCGATCCAGGTCGGCTTTTCTCGATGACCGACGGTGAACGGGGCGAGCCAGTTCAGAAACCGTGGAACGAGAATTCCAGCGGTCCGTAATGGCTGTACCTGCTGTGTTTCAAGCACCTTAACCGATGGGGTCTTCCTAGACGCCACTTTCGCCAAGGTGACTTTGGAAACGTCGGCTCCGAAGTGTTCGTCGAGGACCGTCTGCAATTCCTCCGGTGTTCCTACCTCCGCTAGGATCTTGCCAAAGGTTTCGACCCGAGCTAACCATTCGAAGAACACTTGTTGTTTCCGAGGGCGCTCTAGCCACTTGTCTGCAAAGTTCTCGGATGGGATGACAGGGTTGGGGATCTGAGCCGCCCCATTCTTGTAGGTGATATGGGCTTTCATACCTGGAATCACCTTGACCAGGGCCTCATAGAGGTCGGGCTCGTTGTCGTAAGCTCGCGCAGCTAGCGTGGTGATGATGATGGAGATGGGCTTGTCCTCGTCCTTGCCATAGTGAAGATCTCGGTGGCGTTTGAGGATTTGAATCAGGCGCTGCAGCGGCGTACGCACCTCGTATTCGGGAATATCCTCGACACTGGCGGTTTTTGCCATGGCGGCTAACTCGCGTTGGCGAGCAAAGACAACCTTCATCCGGTCCTTGAACCACAGTTGATATCCCTTTGGGTTGCTGTCACCCCAGAATGTCGGTGGCTCTTGATTGTCTGTGATATGAATGGCTTCCTGGTGATCCAGACCTCGGTGGGGAATCGCTGGCAGGACATCTAGATGAAACCTGGATGCGTCTGCGTATTTCAGGGTCCAACAGCGCCGTCCTTCCGGTTCTAACAACCGCTTGTACGTGTTGTTGGCCTTGAGTCGGTCACCAACCATCGCTTTAAGCTGCTGCTGGTTTAGCCCGGCAGGTGGCATCTCCAAAAGACAGACGGCATCGACATCATAGTCGCCAGTTCCAAGCGGCTTCACAGCCGTTCCAAGCCCGAAAGATCCCTGGGAATAGATCACGGGTCCATAGGCCGCAAGCTCGCTACCTTCGGCATTGAGCCAATCACCCACAGACGTGTAATGATCCGCAGCTTCCTCATACTTCGAGGGAGGCACATCCAATTCCTCAGCCAAATCCAGCAGGAGTTGCGACAACTCTTTGGCGTCTAGGTAGGACATCATTGCGTTGGCCCTCCTTCTTTGGACTCATTGATTCGAATCGCAGGTCTGACGCCAGCCTCCGAGCTAATCTGGTTGTAAATCAGCAGCGGACGGCATGCCCTAGGCTGAAGAACACGCCCAAACTCGACGCAGGCCGACACTGGGGCAACTGGAAACACGTGGATCTCCGTAGCCTCTGGGTGCGTTTGATTGAGGCCCTCCAAAGCTTGCCGCGCCACTTGGCGGAATATCTCAAGCTGCTCTCGTGACTGCATCACGTCGTTGTGGGGACCATCTACCGAGATCGTCCAAATATCCAAGTCAGGGCCAAGAACAGCCTCTATCCGAGACTGAGCGATATCCGAGGATAGAGCCAATAGAAGACACGGCGCCCCCTGTGAATTCCCAGTTCGGGTCAGCCTGGGCATGGGATGAGCGCCATCTAGAAACGGTCGCCAAGACCAGTTCTGAGGCTCGCGATGGAGCTGGTAGACCTCCACAGGAACAAGGTCCGAGAGTAGAGCCCCGAGGTAGATGAGCAAGGGCTGAGGAGCAACTGCGAACAGTGAAAGGTGGCAAGCATCCCCTTCAAGAGTTGGCTTAAGGTGCATGGAAACTTGCCGTTCCAACTGGAGCTTCTCAATCATCCAAAAAGTTTCCCCATCGCCATCGCTGAGAACACTGTTGGCTGAGGCGGGATTCAATGGATGTGAGGATGCTGGATATGCATGGGGAAGCACCGCTTCGCGAACGAAGTGATCGGCCATGAAGTGTTTTTTCCCTCCCACATTGGCCCAATAGGTCACTAGCCGACTACGTTTATCGCCGTGGAAGGATGTCAGGAGTTCGATCCTGCGCTCATGGTTCTCCTTCATCTGCTCCAACAGTGAGCGTGGATACCGAATCTCGTGTTCCTTGCTATCCACGAGTTTGTGGTGAGTGGTGCAAAGCAGCATCAAATTGGAAACGTCTTTGGCGAGCTTGGGCGAATCATTGACGTCCCCTCGCGGCCCGTCCGGGCTGTCAGCGACGATATGCGCCATCTGAGACGCGTTCATAGGCAGGGTCGTAAGGCCATCCTCCCAGAGCGGGTCATTGCATCCCTCAAACTGGCACCGCCCACCCGCGCGAAGCCAAAGCAGGGCCTTAACGTTATCGGGAATGCTTGTTTTTGACATCGTGCCCTCGCCTGATAAGCAGAGTTAGTGCGGTTCATATTGCGCTTAGTTTTCAGTTTGGGTTGGAGCCTGTCGGACCCGATCTCAGCAATGATGCTCATGAAAGGCCCCGGAGGTTCCGAGGCCTCTCTGAACCGCCGAATTAATGGCAGCCTCCTGTGCGCGTGCATTCGCATTGATCGCCCGCACGCCTCAGCGCTTTGTCCTTTGTCGCTTGGTCGAACGGATCTGGACTTTTTCCAGGAGCTCCGTAGGTTTCAGTTGCCTTATGGCACTTCTGGCAGGGCACTTCTGCATTGTCGAGGCCATTTCCGCCATCGCGACGTTTGTGATGCACTTCCAGGCTGCTCTTCACTGTGCAACGAGCCATTTTATCCTCCTAGCCCTTGATGTCCTTGGGGTCATGGCCGTGGCTGTCTGACTGGCGAATTTGACCGTCACGACCCTGAATTTTGAGTTCCGTATGCTGATTCCTGCTGACCTCCCGGGCGGCTTGGATAGCTTCCGCCTGGGTCTCGTGGTGACTGCTGGCGCGCTGTGCCCCAGCGCGTTGAACATCCCAACCGCCTCGTTCGCTATTGGGGCTCACAAAGTGCATGTTCGGTTTCTTGGATGACATGATTGTCTCCGTCTAAGGTTGCGGACTACAGGTAAGCGGCGATATGGCAATGCATTACGGTCCGGGCATGATGTCCTCCACCAAAGCGGTTGTTAGCTGACGATGCGTACATGGCAAACAAAAAAAGGGGTTCCATCACGGCGTCTCACTTTCGAAGGGATAAAACGCCTTGATCCGGATCTGAACAACAACAGGGTTTACTTCAAACGTTTCCGCGAGCGTTCGCGTAGCCTCCTTGAGGCGCTCTGGCGAGACCGTCCACTTTCGGTCATCGCCGCATCTGGCAAGGAACGGCTCTACCGCAATCTTGAATGCAGGACGAGGCAGAAGGAGGGAACCAATAGCCTTGTTGGCTTGCAGCTCCCACCAACGCCCGTCATACCCCCCGTTCCCAGGCCGGTCCGCGTCCCGGCAAAGCACCTTGGTCGAGGACACGTCGGGGTCTTTTCCGAAAACAGAAAGGCCCGCTTCATGGAAAGCGAACAGATAGGCGTGCATCAATCCGTGGCCAGCTTCGTGTGCCAGGGTCGAGTTGAGCCGCCGCTCCGCAACCTTGGTCTCATCTTCCAGCAGAGCATTGGCAACATGAATGCTCGCCACGCCATTTTTGGAGAAGCTCGTGAACCCCAGAACCCCTTTGGGGAGATCCTCATACGTGGGAGTCACCTTGAAATGCTTCTCAATGAACCGCTCGATCCGAACGGGCTCCGGCGCTCCCGGAAGCAGGCTCACGTTCCGCAGCGCGTCCTCACACATCTGGTCGATTTCCGCATCGTGAAAGAACGGACGCTCGACGAATGGGCTAGAGCCGCCGTGAAAGGTCTTCACTTCTTCCCCTCCTTGGGGGGAGGGACAACCTCATTCAATCGCCTCAACAGTTCGTCTGGAGGCAGTTCTGCCATACGTCGAAAGGCAAATCCCAATGCGGGGTTAGCGTTTGCTTGCCGCTTAATCTCCTCAATAGGAGGGCGGGAGTCATATTGCTGGAGGTCTCCAGCAGTGGTCCCGAGAGCAGCAGCAAGGGCGGCAAGAGTCTTTTCGGAGGGAAAGCGGCGGCCAAATTCTACGTCGGACAGGAAGGCTGCAGAAACATCCCCAACCCTCCGCGCCAGTTCGCGCAGAGAAAGGTCGCTAGCCTCTCTCAGTTCCCGGATGCGTTCCCCAAAACTCTTCACCATATCGTAAGCTTACGTCGGCTGACGATATTTGTCAACAGCAGTGACAAGGCAACTCCCCGGGGTTCAACCCACCCATAGGCTCCCTTGCATTTATACTCGCGGATCCTTGGTCCTCCGCTCTTGTCGACACCAAGTCGTCAGTGCATCCACGACTGGCTTCGGGCTGTGCGTCGCCTCTGTGGTGGCTAGGAGGGCGGTTCGGCTGAAAAAGACTCTTGCCAATACATTGTAAGGAGCCTTACAGTAAGGCTGTTTACGAAAGGGCTCGATCCCGCCATGTTCTCCCGTCCGCCAAAGTTCGACAGTGCCTCAAGAATAAGGCAAGCCATATCAAAAAATATAAACCTCGCGCTGCCCCCGGAGACATTAGCCGCCTACGTTTCATTCATTGAAAAATCTTTAGGGCATATGACAGATATGCGTGATTGCCTGGCCCGCCATGGTTTGGCGGAAGGGCGTTTCGTCGTTTTGGAGCAGCTCATGAATGCTTCGGAGCCAATGTCACATACCCAGCTAGCGGAGCAGGTTGGCGTCACTAAAGCTAGTGTCACCGGGCTTGTGGATGCGTTGGAGCGAGATGGCTACCTACAAAGGGAACCTAGCCTTGGAGACCGGCGTGTTTGCTACATTTCGATTACCAAGTCAGGCCAGGAAATTGCTCATTCCGTCGCGCCGGAGTTGGGGAAGTGTGTGCTCGGCCTATTCAGCGGATTGTCGCCCGACGAGCAGAATCTCTTGTCTCAGTTGCTCAGACATTTGCGAACCAAGGAGGGTTCGGATGTCGAATCAATCTGATGCGACGTGTGTGACGATTGAACGCCATTGCTCATGGAAACCAACCAAAATCAGTTTGCCATGGAGGCATTAATGCAATTAGGAAGATTTCAGATATTGCTACTAATGCCTTTGTTTCAATCGAGTTTGTCAGCAGAAGGCCCTCTGAATGCTACTGTCGGCATTGGAGTCGTGGATATGCCCTTCTTCGATGGGGCATCTGATCGACGAGTTATGGCCATGCCTATTATTAATTTGGTTTATAAAAATTCTCTTTATCTAGGACCAAGTCGATTAGGGACAATGGGAGCAATTGGATACTCAAGCGATCAAAGAAAAAGATGGGTTTTTATGGGTGAGCTTGGGTACACAATTCCAAGACTCGAAAGACACGCTAATCACTACACAGGAATGGGAGATAGAGTCGAGAATTATTGGGTCGGAATTGGAATGCAAAGAAATTTTGGAAATAGCTATTTGAAAATATCATCCAACTTTGGATTGAAAAATGATTCTGGATATTTTGGCACCATTGCTTTTGGACATAGACTAATCTCTGACCGTTGGATATTTGAATTCACGGAATCAGTCACTCTATCTGATTCTCGGAATGTAAATTACGATTTCGGTATATCTGAAGCACAATCGATTAAAAGACTTGATCTGTATAACAATCATGATAACAGGCTTGACGCTACGGATTTAGGTTCATTTCGCGGCACTGGGGGCATTCGTGACATATCCGCTTCCGCCAACGTTGTTTATAGAATCAGCAACAATTTTAACGTAATAACTAATTTTAGTGGCAAATATTTAACCAAAAAAATCAGTGAAAGCCCCCTTGTTCGAAACAGAACTTCACTATCAGTATCTACAGGATTGCTGTATAGATTTTAAAAGGTGGACAAAATGTTGGATTGTTTTGATGGGAGAATGCTGACAGTATTTTACGAATCGAACATTGTCTTGGTTGGAAATGTAGATCATCTATTAAATTGTTTAAATATATGCATTGACCAAGGTGTGAATGTAAATGCATTTTACATATTCGATGATTCTAGCGGGCATCGATTGCAATTATGTCTTGATAATGCACATCATATAAAAGAAGTCTCTTGGTTTTTTGATATCAACAGTAGTGATTGTAGGTCATTTATCAACGCAATAGCATTTGATAATATTCATAATAATCTTAAATCATCAAAATCTGCCGCAATTTATAACTTCTTCTGTGAATCTCCCTGGGATAAACATCAGAGAGCAGAAGCCATCAAGGCTATTAGCAATGCTGACTGGGGGCGTTTGGGAGAAATAACCCGTTTTATGTCAATGGATATTCATTCATATGTTGCAAAACTACTAGAGCGTTCACTTTTGCCTGAATAAATCCAATACTGCCATAACGTGTAGCGATCAACCCTTGAATATCTCGGAGTGACATTACCCAAATGATATAGAGTCATTGGCTTGGTCTCCGGAAAGTAACCAATTTAATGAAAGCCCTGCTGCGATTGCCAGTCTAGCAACCTGGTCAAAATTTAAGGTGCGCTTCCCGTTCAAAAATTCGCGGAGACTGCTTTCTGAAACCTCTGCTTTGGTGGAAAGCGCTTTCAGATCAATCTGCGCTCTCAGGATTTGTTCCAGCCGTCTCCTACGGTCTGCATTGAGCGATTCTTTGCCGTGGGAGTCATTTCCAAGGAATGGATCGGCCCCAGGCAAATATTCTTGTTGGCTGGGGAACAGGTGCAACTTCGTTGGTTCGGGTGCAAAGAAGACGCTCTCGTTCTTCTCTCCAAAGAGAAGCCAGGAGGGTGATTTGTTGGCGGCGTGAGCAACGCGCATGGCCTCATCAAGGGTGAAGCCATCATTCCGTTCTTTCTTGGCCTCTTCGAGGTAAAGGACGTTGACGCTACACCGCTCTGCAAAGTCGCTTAGGTCGGGCTGACCTTCGAGGATTTGACGCAGGCGGGCGCGTCGATCCTTTACAAGTTGCACAAGCTTGTCTTCGGCGCTGTCAGGGGGTAGTCCCTGGCCAGCAACCAACCATTCCAGGGGGACTTTGAGGGCCTTGGAGAGGGCGACAAGAGCACTCCCACCCGGATTGCGCGATGTGGTTTCCCATCGCGCAATGCTTGCTTTTGCCGCACCAACGGCAGTTCCTAGCTCTTCCTGGGTGAGTCCGCGCGCCTTCCTGGCGACGCGGATCCGTTCGCCAATCGTTTCAAGTGGTTCCGATGGGTCATTTTTATCTTGCACATTGTTTCCAATTGGTTATCCTTGTGCCCAAGGAGGTGACTCATGTTACCTCATCCGCCAGGATGGCATCCAGAAGATACCAAAGCGGCCCTACGAAAGTTGGGATGGACCCAGCAACGCATCGCTGACGAATTGGACCTCTGCCGTCGTACGGTCCTTCTGACCATCCAGAACGGACGGTCAGAGCGTGTCTGTGAGTTCATCTCAATGCTGCTTGGCGTTCAGCCCCAGGACATCTGGCCGTCCCGCTATCGACTGGTCAGAACCCGCCCCAAGGACGAGTAGCCACAACAAAAAAGCGGGGTTGCCGCCCCGCTTGTAGCCCGCCACTGCCGTGGCAAGGAGTGCTTGTGAACACCAACAGGAAGTATGGCGCCTGCCGGGTGCCTCGGCAAGTCATGCCAGAAAAAGCCTCGTTCATGGACCGCTTCCGGGGACTGCTGACGAGCTGGGAGCCAGCGTTCAAGCAATTCCGAACTTTTGAGCGGGTCGTGAATGCGGTGGTTGGCCTTTTGGCGTGCCATGGGAGGGGTACGTTAACCAACTCGATCATGTATCGAGGCCAAGAGCAGGCCGATTGGAGCGCAGACTACAAGGCGTTCAATCGCTCCGAATGGAAGGCCTCAGATCTCTTCAGGTCGGTCTTACTTGAGGCGATCAAGGAACAACCTGTCAAGGCACCCCTGGTGCTGGCCATGGATGACACTAGCCTCCCAAAAACTGGAACCAAAATTCCCCAGGCGCGATGGTGTCATGATCCGCTGGCCCCGAAATTTCTGGATATGCCCATTCAGTGGGGCATCCGAATGCTGCACGCGGCCATCATCGTCCCGAACTACGTCAATCACAGACCTCTGGCGCTCAGCGTCGCTTTTGAGCCCATTCCCGCAGTCGAAAAGGTCAAAAACACGGAAAACCTGTCTGAGGCAGAACTGGCAGCTCTCGAAGCCGCCAAAAAGGAAGCCAGCCTAACAACGCGGGCAGTCCGTTTGATCGCAAACATCCGGAAGTCACTGGATGAGGGCGGTGAAAAACGAAGGAAGCTCCTCATCGTCGCGGACAGCAGCTTCACCAATGGGGCTACGATTGGTCATTTACCCGCAAACACAGAGTTCATCGGGCGTTTCCGAAAGAATGCACGTGTCTTTGCGCCCACCCCAAAAAGGGAAGGGAAAAGGATCTACGGCGATGTCCTCCCGACCCCAGAGCAGCTTCGACAGGATCCAGAGATCCCCTTTCAGAGCGCGGAGCTTCATTACGGGGGCGGCTTACGGGATATCCGGTTCAAGGAAATCCAGAATGTCCTCTGGAAGGATGGAACACGTGGTCGAGTGATGCGCCTTCTCATCGTGATGCCCATTCCATACAAGGTGGTTGGCCGAAAGAAGCGAGGCTACAACAACCCAGCCTATCTCCTGACCACTGACCTAACGTCACCTGCCGCCCAGCTCGTGCAGGCCTACCTCGACCGTTGGCAGATCGAAGTGCTGCATCGGGATTTGAAGGCGGGTATCGGAGTGGGTCAGGTGCAGGCCTTCAGTCATGCGGCGAACGAGAGAGTTCACGGTGCGACAGTGGCGGCCTACTCGATGCTGAATCTGGCAGGCCTTCGTACCTTCAATGGGGAGCGAACGGAGGACTATCCTGACCTGCCTGCCTGGCGGAAGCGAAAGCCACCCACACGACCCAGCCAACATGACTTGGTGTCTATGCTGCGAAACCACCTCGCAGACGTGTGGACTCAAGAGCGGCGGCAAATGAAGCGTCCGAAAGGATGGGTGCTCTCTCACCACGAGACCTACCAAGCTGCTTGATTTGCCTTGCAAAATCAGGAAGCTCCCAAATGCCCCAAAAGGGGCTGCGGGAGCTTCTGGACATGCGACGACAGGGCGAACAAGAAACCGAAGAAGACTGACCTGTCCCTGCCTGAAGCCGACCCGGGGATGACCAACAGAGGAAAGGTCGCCCTTTGGCGCCGGTGCGCGGGATCTGCGCTCGAAAAAACGGTGACATGTCACGGGACCGAAAGCCGCTGATTCAATCAGAGAGCCGTCGGAACCCCAAATTCCACGGTCGTGGTGGTCCCGAAAAAGGTCCAAACTCCAGAGCCTCCCTCGGTAGAGGGAGGCGTGGAGTGTGTCCGGGCCAGACCGTCCTGGGGACGGAGCATCCCCATCTGGGCTGAAGCGGGTGGGATGTCCTGGAACGCGAAAAGGGACCGGCATGCGCCGGGGCCCTTTCGCTGGCTGTGCCGCGCCCTACTCGGGGATGGGGAAGGGGGTGGGGGGGGCGGCGACCTCCTGGGAGATCACCGCGAGGGCGGCGTGGTCCTGGCGGTTGCGCAGGGCGCGGTCGATCCACAGGCCGACCTGCTGCATCTCCGCTTCCTTCAGGCCGCGGGTGGTGACCGCGGGGCTGCCCAGGCGGATGCCGCTGGGCTTGAGGGGCGGGTTGGGATCGAAGGGGATGCCGTTCTTGTTCACGGTGATGCCGGCCTTGTCGAGGGCCTTCTCGGCCTCGCTGCCCAGCATGCCGTTGGCGAAGACGTCCACCAGCATCAGGTGGTTGTCGGTGCCGCCGGAGACGATGCGCCACCCCTTGTCGGCCAGGGTCTGGGCCAGCACGGCGGCGTTCTTGATCACCTGCTCCTGGTAGGCCTTGAAGCCGGGCTGCAGCGCCTCGCCGAAGGCCACGGCCTTGCCGGCGATGACGTGCATCAGGGGGCCGCCCTGCACGCCGGGGAAGACGGCGCGGTCCAGGTCCTTGGCGTACTTCTCCTTGCAGAGCACCAGGCCGCCGCGGGGACCGCGGAGGGTCTTGTGGGTGGTGGTGGTCACGAAGTCGGCGAAGGGCACCGGGCTGGGGTGCAGGCCCGCCGCCACGAGGCCGGCGATGTGGGCCATGTCCACCATCATCAGGGCGCCCACCTCGTCGCAGATGGCGCGGAAGGCCTTGAAGTCGAAGACGCGGGGGTAGGCCGAGGCGCCCACCACGATCATCTTGGGCTTCACCTCGAGGGCCTTGGCGCGCACCTCGTCCATGTCCAGGCGCTCGGTGTCCTTGCGCACCTGGTAGCCGTGGAACTTGTACAGGATGCCGGAGCTGTTCAGGGGGTGGCCGTGGGTCAGGTGGCCGCCGTGGGCCAGGTCCAGGCCCATGACCGTGTCGCCGGGCTTCAGGGTGGCCAGGTAGACGCTCATGTTGGCCTGGGCGCCGCTGTGGGGCTGCACGTTGGCGTGCTCGGCGCCGAAGAGCTCCTTGGCGCGGGTGCGGGCGATGTCCTCGAGCGTGTCCACGTGCACGCAGCCGCCGTAATAGCGGCGGCCGGGGGAGCCCTCGGCGTACTTGTTGGTGAAGTGGCTGCCCATGGCCTGCATGGCGGGCACGGGGGGGGAGTTCTCGCTCCCGGTCAGCTCCAGGTGGTGGCGCTGCCGCTGGAGCTCCTGCTCCAGCGTCTGGAACACGGCCGGATCGTCCGTCCGCAGCTTGTCGTACATGGTCATGGATGCACCTCTCGGGGGGCCATCTTCTCACGATCGCAGGAGGAGGGGTTCCACATGGAACACTCCGTCAAGAAGCCTGTGCGACACTGGTTTCCGGAGCGCCGCGATGTCCTTTCTCCCCCCTTCCGACCTGCCCGAGCTCGAGGCCTTCGAGCACCCCCTCTCCAGCCGCTACGCCAGCAAGGCGATGGTGCGCCTGCTTTCGCCCCTGTACCGCATGCGGGTGTGGCGCCGCCTCTGGATCGCCCTGGCGGAGAGCGAGCAGGAGCTGGGCCTGCCCATCACGGAGGCCCAGGTCGCCGAGATGAAGGCCACCCGGGATGCGGTGGACCTGGCCGCCATCGCCAGGCACGAGGCGGCCCTGCGCCACGACGTGATGGCCGCCATCCACGCCTGGGGCGAGCAAGCCCCGTCGGCGCGGCCCATCATCCACCTGGGCGCCACCTCCTGCTTCGTGACCGACAACGGCGACCTGCTCATCTGCCAGGAGGCCCTGCAGCTCCTCCGCGCCCGGCTCCAGGACGTCCTTGCCGCCCTGGCGGCCTTCGCCGGGGAGTGGAAGGCCCAGCCCACCCTCGGCTTCACCCACTTCCAGCCCGCCCAGCCCACCACCGTGGGCAAGCGTGCCTGCCTGTGGATCCAGGACCTGCTGCTGGACCTGAAGGACCTGGAGCACGTGATCGCCACCACGCCCGTGCGGGGCGTGAAGGGCACCACGGGCACCCAGGCCAGCTTCCTGGAGCTCTTCGACGGGGATGGCGCCAAGGTGGACGCCCTGGAGCAGCGCTTCTGCGCAAAGGTGGGCTTCCCCGCCATCGCCGTCTCGGGCCAGACCGCCACCCGCAAGCTGGAGGACCGCATCGGGCAGGTCCTCTGCGGCATCGCCGCCAGCGCCAGCAAGTTCGCCTGCGACCTGCGCCTGCTCCAGCACTTGAAGGAAGTGGAAGAGCCCTTCGAGAAGCAGCAGATCGGCTCCTCCGCCATGCCCTACAAGCGCAACCCCATGCGCAGCGAGCGCATCAACTCCCTGGCGAGGTTCGTGCTGGGCCTCATGCCCTCCAGCTACCAGACCAGCGCCACCCAGTGGATGGAGCGCACGCTGGACGACAGCGCCCACCGCCGCCTCACCATCAGCCAGGGCCTGCTGGCGGTGGACGCCATCCTGGTGCTGCTGAAGAACGTGGCCACGGGCCTCGTGGTCTACCCGAAGATGATCGAGGCGCGGCTCAGCCAGGAGCTGCCCTTCATGGCCGCCGAGGTGATGCTGATGGAGGCGGTGAAGCGGGGCGGCGACCGCCAGGACCTGCACGAGCGCTTCCGCGTGGCGGCGCTGGAGGCGGGCAGGGCCATCAAGCAGGAGGGGCGCCCCAACCCCCTGCTGCAGCTCCTGGCCCAGGATGCCGCCTGGCGCATGAGCGAGGCCGAACTGACGGCCCTGCTGGATGCGCGCCGCTTCACGGGCCGCGCCGCCGCCCAGGTGGAGGCCTTCCTCTCCGGCGAGGTGGCCGAGGCCCTGAAGGACCATCGCGCCGCCGAAGCCGCCGAGATCCGCGTCTGAAATCCCTGACACGAGGTTGTCCATGCTGAAAGTTGCCGTTCTTGGAGCCCAGACCCTGCTGGGCCGCGAACTCGTCCAGGTGCTGGAGGCCCGAGAGGCCTCGGTGCTGCCCCTGGCCACGGGGCCCCTCACCCGGGAGCAGGAGGAGGGCGACCTGGTCGTCTTCGCGCCGGAGCCCGCCCTGCTGGAGGGGCTCGACGCGGTGCTGGTGGCGGACTCGCCCATGAGCCCCGACATGCTGGAGGCCTTCCCGGGCCGCATCCTGGACCTGCGCGAGGCGCCCCTGGCGGGCGCGGAGCCCTGGCCCCTGGCCGGCGCCTGGCCCGAGGGCGTGCGCGTGCTCCAGGGCCGTCCCGCCCTGGAGCAGGTGCTGGCGCTGCTGCCCCGCCTGGTGGAGGGGCTCGGCGAGGTGGCGGGCACCCATCTGCGCAGCGTGGCCTGCCTGGGGGACGCGGGCCTGGAGGGGCTGATGGCCCAGAGCCGCGCCATCCTGCAGGGGCAGGACCCGGATACCGCCTCCCTGGGCTACCGCGCCGCCTTCGAGGTCGTGCCCCAGGCGCCCCGCGGCCGCCTGGTGGAGGTGCGCGTGCCCGCCTTCCACGGTGACCTCCTGGTTCTGCACCTCCGCGCGGCCGAAGGGGGGGCGCTTGCCCTCCGGGAGGCCCCGGAGGGCGTCCGCTGGGTGGAGGCTCCGCCCAGCAGCCGGGACGTGGCCGTGTCCGCCGAGCTGCTGGCCCACGCCAGCCTTGCGCCGGATGGCCGCAGCGCGGTGCTCACCCTGGGCTTCGACCCGATCCTGTGGGGCGTGCTGGCCCCGGCGCTCCGCGTGCTGGGCCTCTAGGGGAGAGCCGTGAGCCGCCTGGACGAAGCCCAGGGGCGGGGCGCCTTCTTCCGCTCCCTGGGCCAGCTCCTGGGGGGCTTCGTGGCGGAACGGGTGGAGGAGGCGGTGCTGGGCGCCAGCCCCCGTCTGCTGCGCCCCCCCGGCGCCCTGGAGGAGCTGGCCTTCCTCGGCGCCTGCACCCGCTGCGACCGCTGCCTCGCGGCCTGCCCCCAGGAGGCCCTGCGGAGGGCCCCCGGCCGCGCGGGGCTGGCCGCCGGCACGCCCTTCGTCGATCCCCGCGCCATGCCCTGCTTCCTGTGCGAGGCGCTGCCCTGCGTGGGGGCCTGCCCGGAGGGCGCCCTGTGCTGGCCCCGCCTCGGGGAGCTGGAGGGGCCGCGGGCCGTGCGCATGGGCACCGCGGTGCTGCACCCGGGGCGCTGCCTGGCCTTCCCGCGGGGGGAGGACGAGGCCCTGCCCTGCACCAGCTGCCACGCCCGCTGCCCCTACCCCGGCGAGGCCCTGCGCCTGGAGGAGGGCCGTCCCGTGGTGGACGCCGCCCGCTGCACGGGCTGCGGACTCTGCGCCTTCGCCTGCCCCGTGCCGGAGGGTGCCATCACCGTGGAGCCCGTCGGGGCCTGACACGCCGCCGCTTCCCCGGGGAGGGAATCCGCGCGAGAATGCCTCACTTTTCCCAGGAAGGCATTCCCGTGATCGGTGCATCCGTGCTTCGCAAGGAGGGCCGCGCCAAGGTGATGGGGCGGGCGCGCTACGTGGCCGACAAGGACCTGCGCCACCAGCTGTACGGCGTGACGGTGCGCAGCTCCGTCGCCAGCGGCGTGCTGCGGGCCATCCGCCTCGAGGAGGGCTTCCCGTGGAAGGAATGCGTGGTGGTGGGCGCCGCGGACATTCCCGGCGAGAACCGCGTGGCGCATCTGGCGGCGGACCAGCCCTTCCTGGTGGAGCTGGGCGGCCGGGTGCGCCATCCCGAGGAGCCGGTGCTGCTGCTGGCCCACGCGGACCGGGAGCTGCTGGAGGAGGCCCGGCGGCGGGTGCACCTGGAGATCGACCCCCTGCCCGCGGTGCCGGATCTGGACGCGGCCCTGGCGCGGCACGACGCCGAAGGCGAGGGCCTCTTCAAGGAGATCCGCATCGCCAAGGGCGACGTGGAGGCTGCCTGGGGGGGCGCGGCCCACGTGCTGGAGGGCACGTACCGCACGGAGGCCCAGGAGCACCTGTACCTGGAGCCCCAGGGGATGACGGCCCGGGTGGCGGAGGGCGACCACCGCCTGGACATCACCGTGTGCGGCTCCATGCAGTGCCCCTACTACGTGCACCACGCGCTGACGCGGCTCTTCGGCGTCACGCCCGGCGAGGTGCGGGTGATGCAGATGGAGACCGGCGGCGCCTTCGGGGGCAAGGAGGACTACCCGTCGATGCTCGCGGGCCACGCGGCCCTGCTGGCCTGGAAGGCGAAGGCGCCCGTGCGGATGATCTACGACCGCCGGGAGGACATGGTGGCCACCACCAAGCGCCATCCCTCCCGCATCCGCCTGCGCAGCGCCTTCGACGCCGCGGGCCGCCTGCTGGCCCTGGACGTGGATCTCGCCCTGGACGCGGGCGCCTACACGACCCTCTCGCCCGTGGTGCTCAGCCGCGCCGCCCTGCACGCCTGCGGCGTCTACCGCTGCCCCAACGTCCGCATCCGCGCGCGGGCCCTTGCCACGAACCGGCCGCCCATGGGGGCCTTCCGGGGCTTCGGCGCGCCCCAGAGCCTCTTCGCCATCGAGCGCCACATGGACCGCGCTGCCTTGGCGATGGGGCTTCCCCCGGAGGAGCTGCGCCGCCGCAACTTCCTGCGCATCGGCGACACGACCGCCACGGGCCAGGTGCTCCGGGAGGAGCCGGGCCTGGAGGAACTCCTGGACCGGGCGCTGACAGAGCTGGACTACGGCCGGAAACGGCAGGAGCTGGAGGCGGCCAACGCCCTGTCGCCCCGGGTGCGCCGGGGCGTGGGCTTCTCGGTCTTCCTGCACGGCTGCGGCTTCACGGGCAGCGGCGAAGCCCGCCTCGCCTCCGTGGCGGGGGTGGAGGGCAGCGCGGAGGGGCGCGTCACCGTGCTGGCGGCCTCCACCGAGATGGGCCAGGGGAAGGACACCGTCTTTTCCCAGATCGTGGCGGAGGCCCTGCGCATCCCCGTGGAGCTGGTGGAGGTGGCCCAGGCGGACACCCGCGTGGTGCCGGACAGCGGCCCCACGGTGGCCTCCCGCAGCACGATGGTGGTCGGGCGCCTGCTGGAGCAGGCCGCCCTCGCCCTGAAGCAGGCGCTTCTGCAGGAGGGCCTGCTTCACGAACCCTACGACGGCGCGCGCTTCTCCGAGGCCCTGCGCCAGTACCACGCCCGGCACGGCGCCCTGAAGTGCTACAGCCAGTACGCGTCCCCGCCCCACATCCGCTGGGACGAGGCGCTCCACGCGGGGGACGCCTACCCCGCCTTCAGCTGGGGCTGCTGCGCCGTGGCTCTGCGGGTGGATCTGGACACCTACGAGACCCGGGTCGAGGACGTGGTTTCGGTGCAGGAGGTGGGCCGGGTCATCAATCCCACCCTGGCGGAGGGCCAGGTGGAGGGCGGCGTGGCCCAGGGCCTCGGCCTGGCGCTGATGGAGCAGGTGCAGTGGCGCGATGGCCGCATGGCCAACGTCAGCTTCTCGGACTACGCCATGCCCGGTCCCCTGGACCTGCCGCGCACGCGGGTGCTCTTCCTGGAGCGCCCCCATCCCCTGGGGCCCGGCGGCGCGAAGGGGCTGGGCGAGCTTCCCATGGACGGCCCCATGCCCGCGGTGCTGAACGCCCTGCAGCACGCCCTCGGGCCGGAGCTGCGCCTGGACGAGGTGCCCATGACGCCCGAGCGCCTGCTGGACCGTCTGGAGGAGGTGGGACGTGCCTGACCGAACGGGCCAGTTCCGGGGAGCCGACGCGGACGGCGTGCCCGAGATGATCGCCCTCCGGCTCACCGTGAACGGCGAGCCCCGTTGCGTGGAGGTGCCACCCATGGCGCGGCTGCTGGACGTGATCCGCGAGGCGCTGCGCCTCACGGGCACCAAGGAGGGCTGCGGCGAAGGCGAGTGCGGCGCCTGCGCGGTGCTCCTGGACGGACGCCTGGCGGCCAGCTGCCTGGTGCCGGCCATCCAGGCTCAAGGGTGCGAGCTGCGCACCGTGGAGGGCCTGGCGGAGGGCGAGACCCTGAGCGGGCTCCAGGAGGCGATGCTGCGCCGGAACGGCGCCCAGTGCGGCTTCTGCACGCCGGGCGTGCTCATGGCAGCCACCGAGCTGCTCGCGCACCATCCCCGCCCCACCGACGGGGAGGTCCGTGAGGCCCTGGCCGGGAACCTCTGCCGCTGCACGGGCTACGGGAAGATCGTCGAGGCCGTGCTGGAGGCTTCCGGCGGGGAGGACGCATGAGGGGCGCCCTGTCCCGCTGCACCTGCGTCCGGCCCGGGAACCTGGACGAGGCCCTGGCCCTCCTGGCGGGGGAGCCGGGGCGCTGGACGCCCCTGGCGGGGGGCACCGACCTGATGGTGGGCCTCGCCAGCGGGGCGCTGGAGCCGCGGGCCGTGCTGGACCTGGGCGCCTGCGAGGCCCTGCGGGGTCTCCGGGCCGAGGCGGAGGCCTTCCGGATCGGCGCCCTCTGCACCTTCCGGGAGCTGATCGACGCGCCGGAACTCCGCCGGGAGCTGCCCGTCCTGGTGCAGGCCGCCCGGGCCACGGGAGCTCTCGCCATCCAGAACCGCGGCACCCTGGGCGGCAACCTCGCCCACGCCAGCCCGGCCGCGGATGCGGCCACGGCGCTCCTGGCCTGCGGTGCGGAGCTGGAGCTCGCCTCGGTGCGGGGGCGCCGCCGCCTGCCCCTGGAGGCCTTCTTCCTGGGCTACCGGCGCACCGCGCTGGCTCCGGACGAGCTCATCACCTCCATCCACGTCCCGCGCCCCGCCGGGCGCAGCGTCCAGCTCTTCCGGAAAGTGGCCCCCCGCGCCGCCCAGGCCATCGCCAAGCTGAGCCTGGCCGCCTGCGCGGAACTGGAGGACGGCCGCCTGAAGGCGCTCCGCCTGGGCCTGGGCGCCGTGGCCCCGGTGCCCCTGCGCGCCCGCCGCACGGAATCCCTGCTCGCGGGGCGGGCCCTCGGCGACCTGCCCCGGGCGGAGGCCCGGGAGGCGCTGATGGGGGAGCTCGCCCCCATCGATGACCTGCGCTCCACGGCGCGCTACCGGAGGCGGGTGGCCGGCAACCTGCTGGAGGCCTTCCTGGAGGGGCTTGCCGGGCTGTAGCGCAGGCCCGGGCCCCGGGGAACGACCGCTGGCCGCCTTCGGCGCCCCGCTCGCCGTTCAGGGCCATGGCGCGTTCCTGCCGCCGTGGATCATGGAAGGCCGCGGCCCTGCCGCGCCGCCCCAGGAACGCCATGATCCACCTCCACGCCCTCACCAAGCGCTTCGGCACCCAGACGGCTGTCGACGGCCTCAGCTTTTCGATCCCCGCCGGCCAGATCGTCGGCTTCCTCGGCCCCAACGGCGCCGGGAAGTCCACGACCCTCAAGATGCTCACCGGGATGCTCGCGCCCACGGGCGGCACGGCCACCCTTTGCGGGCACGACCTGCTGCGGGCCCCCCTGGAGGTGAAGCGGAGCGTCGGCTTCGTGCCCGAGAGCGGTGCCGTCTACGAGAGCCTCACGGGGCTCGAGTACCTCGAGATGGTGGCGGCCCTCTACGGCATCGCCCCCGCCGCGGCCCGGGAGCGCATCGAGCGCTTCCTGGCCTTCTTCGATCTGGGCATGGACGTCCTCAAGGGCAAGCTCCTGGGGGCCTACTCGAAGGGTATGCGCCGCAAGGTGGTGATCACGGCCGGGCTGCTCCACAACCCGCCCGTCGTCTTCTTCGACGAGCCCCTGGACGGCCTGGACGCCAACGCGGCCGTGGGCTTCAAGGCGCTCATCCAGAGCCTTGCGCGGGACGGACGCACCATCGTCTACAGCTCCCACATCCTCGACGTCGTGGAGAAGGTCTGCGACCGCGTGATCCTCATCGACCAGGGCCGGCTCGTGCTGGACGGGGAGCCCGAGGCCCTCGTGGCGGAGCGGGGCGCGGAAAGCCTGGAGCGGCTGTTCACCCAGCTCACCGGCGGCGGGGAGATCGAGCGCAAGGCCGAGGACTTCGCCCGGAGCCTGGCCCAGTGAGCGCCGGAGGGCAGGCGACCCCGGATGCGGCCCTGCGCCGTCTCTTCATGACCCTGTTCCTCCGGGGACGGCGCGGGAGGAACCTGGACCCGAACAAGGCGCCCACCAGCGTCGGCGGGAGGCTGGCCCTCATCCTGGTCCTCTACGGCCTCTTCGGGTGCTTCGGCCTCGTGTTCGCGCGGCAGCCGGTCTTCGGCTTCTCCGTGTATCTCCACGCCATGACCTTCGCCTTCGTGGGCCTGTTCGTGGCGAGCTCCAGCGGCGAGATCCTCTTCAACCGCGAGGAGGCGGACATCCTCCTCCACCGCCCCGTCTCCCCCCGGGCGCTCCTGTGGGCCAAGATGCGCGTGCTGGCGGAGGTGGCCCTCTGGATGGCGGGCGCGTTCAACCTCGGCGGGCTCCTGGGCGGGCTCTTCCTGGCCCCCCGTGGCCTGCGCTTCGCCCTGGGCCACGCACTCTCGACCACCCTCCAGGCCCTCTTCACCGTGGGCGCGGTGGTGCTGCTCTACCAGCTCTGCCTGAAGTTCCTCGGCCGCGAGCGGCTGGAGGGTCTCATGACCACGGCCCAGGTGATGATGGGCATCGGGGCGGCCCTGGCGGGGCAGCTGCCCGGCCTCCTGAGCCGGGGCCGGATGGCCCTGCCCGCGAGCCTGGATGCCCGGACGTGGTGGATGGGCCTCTTCCCGCCCGCGTGGTTCGCGGGCCTGGATGACGTGATCCACGGCGGCGCCTCCGCGGCCTCGTGGGTCCTGGCCCTGGCGGCCCTGGGCGCCACCGCGCTCACCCTCTGGCTGGCCTTCGGGCGGCTTGCGGGCGCCTACGGGCTGGGCCTGCAGCTGCTCAACGAGAACGCTCCGGGCCCCCGGCCGACGCGCTCCGGGCGCCCGTGGCACCAGCGCCTCGCCGGCCTGCCCCTCCTGCGCTGGTGGCTGAGGGACCCGGTGGTGCGCGCCTCCTTCCAGCTGAGCGCCGCCTACATGTTCCGGGACCGGGACACCAAGCTGCGCCTCTACCCGAGCATGGTTCCCATGCTGGTGCTGCCCCTCGTGCTGCTCCTCCAGGAGGCGGGCAAGGGGCGCACCCAGGGCTTCGGCCTCGCGCTGCTGGTGGCCTTCCTCGGCATGCTGCCCCTGACCGGGACCTCCACCCTCCAGCATTCCGCCCACTGCCAGGCCGCGGACCTCTTCCGGGCCGCTCCCCTGGAGGGACCGGGACGCCTGTTCGAGGGGCTGCGCCGGGCCGTGATCTTCTTCCTGGTGGCCCCCATGTTCCTGCTCGCGGCGCTCATCGTGGTCGCGGTCCCCGCCTTCCGGACGCACTGGCCGCTCCTCCTGCCCGGCCTGCTGCTGATGCCCGCCTTCAGCCGGATTCCCGGCGCCAACGGCTGGGAAGCCCCCCTCTCCGTGGCGGTGGAGGAAGCCAAGAATGCGGGCCGCATCGCGTGGAGCCTCCTGGCCATGGTGGGTGCCATGGCGGTCGCCGGCTTCGCCCTGCTCGCCCGCCATGTGCAGGTGTTCGGCGGCTTCCTGGCGGTGGAGGCCCTGGTGATGGGCGGGCTGTGTGTCCTCCTGGGGCGGCGGATGGCGCGGGCGCGCTGGTAGCGGGCGGGGCTAGCGCCGGAAGGCCAGCAGCACGCCCATGACCAGGAGCAGCAGGCCGAAGATGCGCCCGAGCCGTTTCCCTTCCAGGCGCGTGGCCACCCGGGCGCCCAGGTAGGCGCCGCCCTGGAAGCCCAGCACCACGCAGGCCAGGAAGGCCCAGGGCAGCGGGTGGTGGCCCAGGTAGACCCAGACGGCGGGCAGGCCCAGGGGCGGCAGGAGGAGCGCCAGGGAGGCGAGCTGGGCCTCGTGCTGTCCCACGTGGAGCAGGCCCACCAGCAGGGGGACGATCACCAGGGCCCCGCCGATGCCCAGGAGGCCGGAGCTGAGGCCCCCCGCCAGTCCCGTGGCCAGGCCCGCGAAGGCGAGGCGTTCCAGGCCGAGGTTTGGGGCGGCTCCTTCCGGGGAGGTGTCGCCCCGCGGCCCGCGGAGCTGCCGCAGGGCCATGAGCCCAAGGAAGGCGCTGAAGGCGAAGAGCAGGGGGCGCGTGGGGACCAGCAGCGCCAGCCGGGCGCCGGCGGAGACCCCGGCCAGGAAGCCCGCCATCAGGAAGGCGAGCAGGGGAAGCCGGAGGGGCACGCCCCGGCGGCGGTACTGGATCACCGCGGGAAGGCTGTTGGGGAGCAGCATCACCGCCAGGGACAGGCCCTGGGCGGCATGCTGGCCCACGCCGAGGCTCAGGCCCAGGAGGGGGATGAGCACGAGGCCGCCCCCCACGCCGAAGAGGCCGGAGAGCAGGCCACCGGCCAGCCCCGTGCCGAGGCCCGCGAGGGTGCGGAGGACGGTCAGCTCCATGGGGAGAGTGTAGGCGACCCGGCATCCCCCCCGTCCGTGCTCCAATGGAGACATGCAGGTGCCCTTCTCCGATGACGTGATCCTCGACAGCCGCAGGGCGGTGGTGCTCCCGCGGCAGGAGGCCCTCGTGCTGGCGGACCTCTTCCTTGGCATGGGCGCCGCCCGGCGCCGCCGGCCGGACCTGGTGCCCGGGGGCACCCACAGCGATCTCTGGGAGCGCCTGCTGGGTCTGCTGGAGGACTACCAGCCCAAGCGCGTGGTGATCCTGGGGGACATCAAGCCCAACCAGGGCAACCTCGACGCGGACGAGACCGAGGAGCTGCAGCAGCTCTTCCGCAAGCTGAGCCAGCGGGGGCGCCAGGTGATCCAGGTGGTGGGGCATCCCGAGCGCGCCTGGGGGCCCTCCAAGGAGGGCACCGGCGCCCAGCCCGTAGAGGTCTGCCGCCTGGGGCTCCACAGCCTCATGCACCGCCGCAGGATCTTCGTCTATCCCCGCCACGAGCCGCCCCAGGGCTTCTGGATCAACGGCGGCGTGCACCCCCTCTTCGGCGCCCCCCTGCCGGAGGGGCCCGCCGGGGGGTCCTGGCTGCGCTATCCCGC
>CAXYVC010000007.1:0-53502 GCA_964292295.1 uncultured bacterium | reverse complement strand
CCTGGTGGAGGACTTCGAGGAGCTGGCCAAGGCCTCCTACTTCGGCCTGGTGCCCTGCGAGGTCCACTGGGAGGTGCGCCGCGGGCACCTGGTGCCCGCCGAACTGGAGAGCATCGACCCCTACTTCGTGTCCTTCGGGTCCCACCGGGAGGCCCTGGTGGGTGGCCGTGAGCTGCCCACGGGCAAGCTGATCCTGCACCGCCACGGCTCCCAGTTCCGCAACCCATGGGGCCTGGGGCGGGGCCGCACGGTGCCCCGCTGGACACGGGTCAAGGTGGCCGTGGCCTGGGCCACCTACCGGGACTATCCCCGCTACGCCCACGACCGCCTGATGCTCACCTACCCGGCGGACGCCGGGGACATCGAGCAGAGCCGCTACATCGCGGTGGCCAATAGGCTCATCGACGCGCCCGGCCTGGTGGTGCCCGAAGGGATGGACGCCAAGGGCATCCGCCTGGAGAGCAAGTTCGAGATGGGCGCCAAGCTCATCGAGGCGGCCAACGGCGAGATCGCCACGGCCATCCTGGGCAACACCCTCACCACAGGCGAGGGCAAGCACGGCACCAACGCGCTCGGGAACGTCCACCAGGAGCAGACCAACCGCCAGGAGGTGGCCGACGCCAAGCGCATCGAGGCCACCCTCAACCGCACACTGATCCCCTGGATCGTCCTGCTCAACTTCGGCGCAGACGCCGTCCCGCCGCTCTTCCGCTTCGAGCACCAGCTCAGCTCCAGCCTCAAGGAGCGCCTGGAGGCCGCCCAGGCCATCGGCGGGGCGGGCCTGCCCCTCAGCGCCACCTGGCTGCGCTCGACCTTCGGGATCCCCGCGCCCGTGGACGACGCGGACGCCGTGAGCTTCCAGGCCCGACCCGCCGCCGAGGCGGCCGTCCGGACAGTCCGGGAGGATGGGGAGGACGAGGTCCAGCTCAGCGTCCAGGAGCCCCAGGAGGCCATGTTCTCCCTCTGGCTGGAGGGCTTCCTGGCCCGCCAGGGCAACGTGGCCCGCCTGGCCGGCCAGGTGCTGCGGGAGGCCGAGGACTACCCGGCCGCCCTGGAGCGCCTGCTGGCCCTGGCCAAGGATTTCCCGGTCAGCGCAGGGGAGCACCTCACCCAGGCGCTCCAGGCCGCTCGGGACTTCGGAGGCTTCGAGGCGCGCTCGGAGGTGGATGCCCTCCTGCTCGAGGAGCAGCCCGAGATGCGCTTCGATCTGCCCCCCGAGGCGGCCCTGCGCTGGCTCCAGGCCAAGGTGCCCATGGCCGTCAAGCAGGCGGACCAGCTTCGGGACGTCGACCTCAAGGCCCGCGCCTTCTGGGTGGCCGGCGTGGAGCAGATCGGCCTGCTGCAGGACCTGCAGCGGGGCATGGCGCTGAGCCTGGCAGGGGGCACGCCCTGGGAGGAGTTCCGGGCCGTCTGGCTGCCGAGGCTGGAGGGCGCAGGCATCAGCGCCGGGCGTCTGAAGCTCGCCTACGACACCCAGATCCACGGCGCCTACATGGGCGGGCGCATGGCGGAGCTGCAGGACGACGACCGGGTGGACAACCTCACCTACGTGACGGCCGCGGACGAGTCGGTGCGCCCGAACCACCGCCGCCTCCATGGCGTGACCCGTCCCAAGGGGGACCTGCTCTGGCGCACCCACACGCCGCCCCTGGGCTACCGCTGCCGCTGCCGCATCCGTGCCGCCGAGGCGGAGCGGCCCGTCACGGTGGATACCGACCCTCGCCTGGGCACACCGCCGGACACGGGCTTTGGCGAGGGGGCCCTCTCCTTTGCCAGCTACGCGAACAGCCAGGCCCGCCGGGCAGGCGCCTGGTCCCTGGTGGACGAGGCCCGCCCCGGGTCCGCGTGGCTGGCCGGAACCCGGCCCAGGACGCCCCTGGCGGACGCTCCGGCGGCCGGGGAGCTCCAGGCCGGCCTGGTGGCCGACCCCACGGGCCGACAGGTCTATGTGCCCGCGGGCGTGCCCAGCACCGCCGTCCAGGCGCCCTCCGAGGTCTGGCTGGCTCCCGTCGCCAGCCCCGAAGGCGAGCTGGCCTTGCAGCTCGCCTGGATCCGCCCGGACGGCGTCCTCCTGTCCACGGACGGCGTGGTGTCCCGCGCCGATGCCCTTGATCCCAACCCCTACCGCTGTGGTGTGAGGCTCCTGTGACCCGACTCCCGATTCCCCGGCCCCTGACGCGCCTGGCCCTGGTCCTGGCGGCTGGCCCCCGGCGCTCCGGCCTTCCGACGAATCTAAACACCTCTAACGCGGTTCTCGCCCTATCCGCCGAGATGGTGGAGACCCCCATCCTGGTCGGTGGCCGCTGGAACGGTCACCCCCTGGACCTGGCCGCCATGGAAGAACTGGTGGCCACCTACAACCCGGAGGCCCAGCCCGCGCCCATCAAGCTCACCCACCAAGAGGTGAAGGATGAGGCCAAGAAGAAGGCCTACGGCTGGGTGAAGCGGCTCCGCCTCGGCGACTGGACGCCCCCGGGCGCCAAGGCCGCCGTGAAGACGCTCTTCGCCACCCTCGCCTTCACCGATGAGGGCCGCCAGGCCGTCCAGTCTGGCGCCTACCGCATGAAGAGCCTGGAGGCCTGGCCCCGCGAGCACCCCTCCAACCCCACCCCCGGCAAGTGGACCTTCCGCGCCCTGGCCCTGCTGGGCGCGGAGAGCCCCGGCTGTCCCAACCTCACCCCCCTGACCCTCGCGGCAGGGGAGGAGGACATCGAGACCCCCGTCCTGATCCTCCAGGCGGATGACACCCCCAACCCCGGCGGCCACCAGCCGCCCCAGAAAGCAGATCCCATGGATCCCAACGAACTGGCGGCGCTCCAGGCGAAGGCCACGGAAAACGCCGCCCTCCACAACCAGGTGGCCGAGCTCACGGCCAAGCTGGCCGCCACGGCCAAGGCCCAGGAAACGGCCACCATCCAGACCCGTCTCGACGGCCTGCTGAAGGAAGGCAAGCTCACGCCCGCCCAGGTCGCCCTGGCCGCGCCCATTGCCCTCTCCCTGGCCGACGAAGGCGTGGTCACCCTCGCCGAGGGCAAGACCTCCACGCCGCGCGCGGCCTTCTTCCAGCTCCTGGAGGGCCTGGAAACGCACGGCCTGCTGACCCCCAGCGGCGCACCGGCGACCCGGCCCGCCGCGCTGGCCGCCGAGGACCAGAAGGCCTTCAGCGCAGCCGTGCAGAAGCACGTCGACGCCGGCAAGCCCTACGACCAGGCCGTGGAACTCGCGGCCCGTGAACTCGACACCCCCAAGGCCTGAGGAGGCTCCCATGGACAACACCCTGTCCTACCCCATCACCACCGCCGTCGTGGCCCGCAAGGCCGCCTATGTCGATCCCGATACCGGCGTGGCCGTGGTCCCCAACGCCGCCAAGGTCAAGTGCCTCGGGCTCTTCGTGCTCGATGTCGCCGCCGCCGAAGGCATGGCGCCCGTCCAGACCGCAGGGATTGCCCCGGGCGTCTTCGGGGCGGCGGCCGACTTCGGCGCCAGCCTCACCACCCACGCCCAGGGCCGCCTGGTCCCGGCCGCCGGAGCCAGCGGCGACAAGGTGTGGTGCGTGGGCTTCTCCGAAGCCAAGGTCGCCCAGGCCGACGACGTCGCCGACGTGCGCATCCACCCCCACCTGGTCGTCATTTAAGGAGCCCCCATGCTGACCATCCAGCAGATCCTCGGCCACCTGCCCAACGTGGCCATCGCCTACCGCAACGAGGACGGCATCGCGCGCCGCCTGCTCAACCGCATTCCCGTCTCCCTCCGGGGCGGCACCTACACCGTCTTCGACAAGGAGGCCGCCTTCCGCCGCGAGTCCGGCAAGATGGCCCGCACGGCAAAGCCCAAGTCCATCACCGAAGGCGAGGCCAGCGACAACTACGCCTGCAAGGACTGGGGGCTCAAGCAGGAGGTCCCCTTCGGCATCCAGAGCCTCAGTCCCTTCCAGGTGAACCGCATCAACCGGGCCGTCCAGACCCTTCAGGGCAAGCTGGACATGGACGTGGAGGCCGATGCCGCCGCCCTGGTGGCCGGTTTCGCCCACGACGCCGTGACCAAGACCTGGAACGACGACGCCTCCGATCCGGTCAAGGACATCAAGACCCTGCGCCAGAAGATCCTCATGGGCTCCAACACGCTGGTCCTCGGCCGCCGCGTGCTGGACCGCCTGCAGTATCACCCCAAGCTGCTGGCCCTGCGGAATACCGGAGCCGCCGGGAGCCTGAGCAAGGAGCACCTGGCGGAGATCTTCGAGGTCAAGCAGATCCTGGTGCCCGAAATGAAGGGCATCACGACCCCCAAGGGCCGCACGGCGGTCTACGACTACCTCTGGGGCGACGAGGTCTTCCTCTGCTACCGCGCCCCCCAGGACGAGCTGAGCGAGGCCGACGCGACCTTTGGCGCCATCTTCGAGCTGGAGGGCAGCGAACTCTACGCTTCCGATGGCCCGAAGACCGCCACCCAGGTCTACGCCGCCAACGAGCGGGGCCGCCTGGTGCGCCTCTGGGAGGATCCGGAGATCGGAAATTCCGGCGGCACGGTCATCTCCCTGGGTGCCTCCTACGACATGAAGCGGGTCGGTGCCGACCTCGGCCGCGGCCTCTCCGGCGTCCTGGCTTAGCGATGGCCGCCTGGTTCCAGCCCTCCGACCTGGCCGCCCGTCTGTCCAAGGCCGAGCTGGTCGTCCTCTCCACGGGGTCGGGCAGCGCCCAGGACGCGGACGAAGGGGTGCTCCAGGGCGTGCTGGACCGGGCGGAGGCGGAGATCCGGGGCGTGCTCTCCGGGCGGCCCCTGCCGGACACTCCGGCGGGGCTGCTCCGGGAGGTGGGCCTGGACCTGGCCGTGGAGGCGCTCTACCTGCGCCAGAAGGGCATGGCCGCCAAGATCCCCGAGGGCTGGGACAGCCGCATCAAGCGGTCCCGGTCCCTCCTGGATCGCATGGCCTCCGGAGAGATCGCCATCCCCGGCCTCGCCGAGCGCGCCACCCCGGCCCACCGCATCGAGGTGCTGGACCCAGGCTCCCGCCTGGACGGCGCCTTCGGGGGGCGGCCATGACTCTCGGGGATCTCCAGAAGGATCTGGCCGCCATGCAGGCCCGCGCCAAGGACCCCTCCCGGATCCTCCGGCACATCGCCAACCTCATGCTGGCCAGCGTGGACCAGAACTTCGAGGCGGAGGGCCGCCCGGCCTGGGCGCCCCTCCGTCCCGCCACCCGCCGCCGCAAGGCCAGGCTCGGGAAGTCCAGGATCCTCATGGTCTCGGGCAACCTGGCCCGTTCCATCACCGCCCGCGTCGCCGGGACCACCGTGGTGCTGGGCACGGTCGTCCGCTATGCCCGGATCCACCAGAAGGGCGGCGTCATCCAGCGCCAGCCCGGCACCATCCAGGCCCGTTTCCGCCTGGGGCGCGGCGGCGCCCTCCTCAGCCAGCAGGAGCTGGCCGTCGGTCCCAGCCGCATGCGCAACGCCTCGAAGATGCGCGTCTTCGCCAAGGCCGGCCACAAGCGGGCCGTGGAGCACCTCTTCACCCACGGCGCCTACCAGATCCGCATGCCCGCCCGGCCCTTCCTGGTCTACCAGCCCGGAGAGCCGGAGCGCTACCAGGAGCTGGCCCTCGCCTGGATCCTTCTAGGAGCCGAGCCATGATCCCGTCCGAGCTGGAAGCCGAACTGGTCGACCTGGTCAAGGCGGCCCAGCTGCCCGCCCTGAAGGACTGGACGGTGGAAGCCCTCGGTGCCCAGGTGGATCTGGACGACGACCAGCTGCTCTTCACCACCAACACCCTGCTCATCGCCTGCGTGGGCGCCGACCTGGACTATCCCGGCGGCGACCGCCACCAGGTGGCCTTCGCCGTCGTGGTGCCCGGGTCGGACCAGCAGCTCCGCCGCCAGCAGGCGATGGATGCGCTGGCCGCCCTCCGCGCCTGGCTCTCCGAGGCCACCCCCCTCCAACCCAACACCGTGCGAACCGAACGCCTCCACCCCGTGGTGGTGGCGGGACTCTTCGCCACCTACGTCGGATGACCCCATGCCCAAGACCGATCCCATCGTGACCAGCAGCCGAGGCGACACCCTCTGCCTGAACCCCTCCAACCACCCCGACATCGGCGAGGAGGGCCTGACGCTCCGCGGCGGCACGGCCCTGCCCCTGCCCAAGGCCACGCCCAGCCTCCTGGCCTACCTCTCCGGCCTGCCCGGCGTGACCGTCTCCCCTTCCACCCCTTCCACCCCTGAGACCAAGTAGGAGTCCCTATGAGCGCCACTTTCAACCGCCAGGCCATCCAGGCCGCCGGAGGCCAGGTCTACGTGGCCGCCGTGCCCCCCACCGTGACCGGCACCACCACCGCGGCCATCGTCAAGGAACTCTTCGGCAAGTTCTTCGAGGATGGGGACATCCGCGGGGCCCTGCTCTCCACCCAGAAGCCCTGGACCATCCCCACCAGCAACGGCTTCAAGACCAAGGTGGACTCCAAGAACATCGAGACCACCCTCTGCACGGGCGACAAGATCACCCTCGGCCGGGAGAGCCTCGGCTTCGAGGCCGAGCTGACCGTGCCGGACATGGATCCCAAGCACCTGGCGGACCTGCTCTCCGCTTCCGCCGCCCACATCCTCACCCTGGCCAAGAGCGCCACGCAGGACGGCCGCGAGACCTTCCTGGGCGGCGGCCAGCGGGCCGTGGTGAACCTCATGGTGCTCTACCGCTTCCCCGGCAAGCTGCCCGGCACCTTCCGGCACGTGCTGCTGCTCAACGCCGCTCCCAGCGTGGATGGCGACATTGAGCACAACTACAACAAGCCCCGGGAGGCCAAGGCCAAGTTCATGTGCGAGCCCTTCGACCTGCTGCCCGATCCCGACACCGGCCAGGGCGTGAAGTGGCTGGAGGACTACGTCACCGAGCTGAAGGGGTAGCCCGATGACCACCACCCGCCCCATCTCCACCTGCCAGCTGGAGCACGCCATGCCGATCCTGGCGGATCTGGACCTGGCGCCTCTCTTCGAGGTCATGGCCGTGCTCTTCGACCCGAAGGGGGGCACGGACGCCTCCGCGACCGCCGAGGGCGTCCTTGCCGAGATCCGCACCGGGCGCATGACCGGCAACCTGGCCACCCTGGTGCCCAAGCTGCTGCCCCTGTTGAAGACCCTCGGGAAGGCTGGCCAGGTTCATCTGCTCCGGCGCCTGGTGGCCGTGGGACGGTCCAGCGACGACGACCTGCTGGAGGCCGAAGGGTCCCTGGCCAAACAGCGGGAGCTGGAGGCCGCTGCCGCCCGCCTGCCCATGGTGGACAGCCTGCTGGAGGTCTTCGGTTTTTTCGAGCGGCTGGGGCTCTCCGTCTCGCCTTCCCCCGCCTCTTCGGAGGCGGCAGGGGAGGAGGGGGCGGCAGGCGGTCCCAGCAGCCCGGAGGCCGCTTCCCGCTCCGCAGACTCGTAGCGCCCATGGCCGGAGGCTGGGCCCAGGCGGCCCGGCTTCCGGCCCTGGAGGCCCTGGCCTACGCCGAGGATCACCTCCGGGAGCGGCGCCACGCAGCCTACGCGCAGGCGCTGCAGTCCTGGGCCGCCATGCTGCCCGCCTTCGCCTGGGGCGGCACCCCGCCGCCCGCGCCGGAGCTGGATGAGGACTAGCGCTTGCAGTCCGGCGGAAGGATCAACGGGGGTGGGGCGTTGCGGGTGAGGATCGCCCGAATGCGGTCGGACTCAGCCTGACGTTGGGCCATGCGTGCATGGATCTCATCTCTCTGCTGCTGGCTCTTCTTGGCGCTGTTCTTCATCCCCAGGTAGGCCAGCACGGCGCCCGCAATCAGGAAGACCAGAAGCCAGCCCATTGTCACTGCCTAAAAGGATTCGTCGCAGGAGGATGCCCGTGAATGGCCCGGTAGGTGGCTTCGAACTCCTCGGCCTTTTTCCGCCCCTCATCCAGCGTCCGGTCCAGCTGCTCCTTGGCGGAGGGACCTCGGGTCTTCAGATGGATCAGGACGATCACACATGCCAAGGCGAAGAGTCCCCAAGCCATAACCATTCCTTGAACGCCCTATACGTTACGCCTTTTTCTGAGTGCGGCTTGCAGTCCGGCGGAAGGACCAGCAGCCAGCCCACTGAGTTCTCAGAACGACGGCTTTCGCCCGAATCGGGCCTCGAAGTCTTCCCGGGCCTTCTGGTTTTTGGCTTTCAGGTCTTCCAGCTGTTCCTTGGCCGAGGGACCTCGGGTCTTCAGATGGATCAGGACGATCACACATGCCAAGGCGAAGAGTCCCCAAGCCATAACCACTCCTTGAACGTCCCATACGTTACGCCTTTTTCTGAGTGCGCGCCATGAACGGCAACGAAGTTACCCTCCAATTCAGCCTGGACCTCCGCCGAGTGGCGGATGGCGTCAGCCGAATGGTGGAGCAGTTCGGACGGCTGGAGACGGCCGTCACGGGCGGCGCCCGGGAGGGGCAGACCGCCCTGGCCAAGACGGACGCGTCCACGCGCAAGCTCTCCGAAGGCCTCCAGGAGACCACCCGCAGCGCCCGAGCCCTGGAGGGCAGCGCGCGCAGCCTGGATGGGTCGACCGTGGCCCTGGCCGCCCATGTGGCCACCGCCACGGCGACCCTGCGAAGCCTGAAGGGCTTCATGGAACAGGTGCTCACCACCACCATGGACCTGGAAAAGGCCCAGCGCACCCTGCAGTACGCCACGGGGGACGGCGCGGCCGCCATGGTCTGGGTGCGCCGCACCAGCCAGGAGCTGGGCCTGGAGCTGATGAGCACGGCCCAGGCCTACGCGAAACTGGCCGCCGCCACCCGGGGCACCCGGCTGGAGGGCCGCGAGACGCAGGAGATCTTCCGCGCCGTGGCCAGCGCCGCCACGGTCATGGGCCTCTCGGCCGAGGAGACCAGTGGTGCCCTCCTGTCCATCACCCAGATGGTCAGCAAGGGCAAGGTCGCCGCCGAAGAGCTGCGGGGCCAGCTGGGGGAGCGCCTGCCGGGCGCCCTGGCCATCTCCGCCCGCGCCCTCGGGGTCACCACCACCCAGCTGGACAAGATGTTGGAGCAAGGCCAGGTCATCGCCTCCGACTTTTTGCCCAAGTTCGCCCGGGAGCTGCAGCGCACCCTGGGCGACCAGTCGCCCGCGGCCGGCGTGGGCCCTACCGCCCACCTCACCCGCCTGAAGACCGCCTTCACGGACCTGCTGGTGGCCATCGGCAACGGCGGTGCGCTCCAGCAGGCCAGCAAAGACATGGGCGACCTGGCCACCTCTCTGAAGGGCGCCGCCGAGAACGGCGTGCCCCGGGAACTGGGGGGCTACCTGGCCAACACCATCCACCTCACCAAGACCCTGACCTCCGTGCTGTGGACCTGTCGCCACGAGGTGCTCGGTCTGGCGGCGGCCTACGGCGTCTTCCTCGGCATGAAGGTGGTGGGCAGTCTCCTGGAGTGGGTCAAGGCCAAGCAGGGGATCATTCGCGAACTCCAAACGAGTAGGGTCGCTGTCATCGAAAGTGCCCTGGCAGAAGCAGGCCTCACCTACCAGACCAACCAGAGCGCCCTGGCCCAGGTGCGCCAGGCCCAGACCCTGGTTGCATCCAAGCTCGCCATGAACCAAGCGAGCCTCGCAGCTGGCGAGCTCACAGCCGCAGCGGCGGCAGAGGCCCGCCAATCCCTGCTCACCGCCCAGGCGGGGCTGGCCAAGGCCGAGGCCGTCGCCGCCGGAGGGCGGACGGCAGGCTTGGCCTCCGCCGCCACCAAGGCCCTGGGCGGCCCCCTCGGCTGGATCACCCTGCTGCTCACCGTGGGCGTGGGGGCCTGGGTGGCCTGGGGCGGCTCCGCCAAGAGCGCCACCGCCAAGGCCCTGGAGGCCGCCGAGCAGGCCGAACGCAGCCGCCAGAAGTATGAGGGGCTGACGGGGGACATCCGGGAGCTGAACCGGGTGCTGAAGGACAGCAAGGCCAGCATGGACGAAAAGAAGCGGGCCCAGGAGCAACTGAACACCCTGGCGCAGCAGATGCTGATTATTTACCCGGAACTCAACAACTTTATTAAGAAAGAAGGCGAAAACTACCTGCTCAGCACGGACGCCCTCAAAAAGGCGACGGAATATCAGATCAACCAAACCAACGCCAAAATCCGCGACGCCAAGGCGACGATCCTGCAGCTCCAGGCCGAGGAATTGCGCCAGAAGCGCTTGGCTGAGGCCTTTTCCCCCGAGAACGCCAGCACCGACGAGCGCGCCCTCGGTGAAGCCTCGGCGGCCAGCGCGCGATACGCCCGGGCGGAGCGTGCCCGGGTGGCGGCCGAGGGGAAGACGCAGGAACTGCAGAAGCTCTTGGGCCAGCTCCAGAAGTGGCAGAAGGACCTCGACCAGCTGAGTGCGCCAGCGGCTCCTCTCCCTTCCGGGAAGGACACGGACAAGCAGCACAAGAAGGTCCACCGCATCACGGATGCCGAGGTGGAGGCGGAGATCCGGGCCCTGGAGGCGGCGTCCATGCGCCGGGTCACCCTGGAGGAGCAGGAGGCGGCGGAGATCGAGGCCATCCGTGCGGACCGCGACCGAAAGCTGGCGGGCTTCCAGGAGAAGCTGAAGGCCGGGAATCTCACCCAGGCCCAGTACGACCGCCTGGAGACGGCGGAGCGCACCGCGGCCGTCGAGCGCATGACCCTGGTGGAGGAGAAATACGCCACCGAGCGCCTGAAGCTCCAGGAGGAGCTGCAGAGCAAGCTCACGGCCTCGGAGGAGGGCGCTCTGGCCCGGCGCTACGCGGCCATCGAGAAGACCTATGCGGACATCCGGCAGCAGAATGCCAAGCTGCGCCTGGAGGGGCAGGCTCCCTTCCTGACGGACGAGGCGATCCTCCGGGCCGAGGATGCCGCCAAGGCGCAGGCCCGCCTGGACCAGGTGCGGGAGGACGTGCGCCTGCTGCGGGAGGAGATGTCCCGTCTAGCCCAGGAGAAGGGCCGCGCCCTGACGGACTTCGAGAAGCTGGAAGTGCTGGGGCGCTGGAAGGCGGCCGGTGGCACGAAGGCCACGGCTTCGGCCCAGGTCGCCCGCCAGGAGCACGTGGGCGGAACCGGGTGGGAGGGGGCAAAGGAGGGCGGCCAGGAGTTCGCCGCCAAGTCCCTGAACACCTTCCAGAACTGGAAGAACGCCACCCTCTCTGTGCTGGGGGGCGTCCAGGACAGCTTCGCCAACTTCTTCGAGAGCCTCACCAAGCGCGGCATGACCTGGGGCCAGCGGTTCACGGCCCTCTGGAAGGGCATTAGCAGCACCGTGGTGCGGGCGCTGGCCCAGATGGCCGCCCAGTGGCTGGTGGGGAAGATCGCCGTGGCGATCTTCGGGGATG
The DNA here is from genome assembly GCA_964292295.1 of uncultured bacterium. Classification (GTDB taxonomy): domain Bacteria; phylum Acidobacteriota; class Holophagae; order Holophagales; family Holophagaceae; genus CAXYVC01. The sequence goes on along the minus strand of CAXYVC010000007.1, from coordinate 42,199 downwards.
CCCAGGAGAAGAGTGCCAAGGCGGCCCAGGCGCAGGCCATCGCCCAACAGCAGGCGGCCGCGGCAGGGATCTTCGCCGCCCATTCGGGGATCCCCTACGTCGGTCCCATCATCGCCGCGGGGCTGGTGGCCCTCATGAATGCCGTGCTGGTCGCCAACGCAGCAGCGGCGACGGCCACAAACACCGTGAAGGCCCGCGCCGTGGGCGGCCTGGTCACCCGGCCGGAGCTCACCCTCCTGGGCGAGGCCGGCCCGGAGCTGGTGGCTCCGGAGCACGACTTCAAGGACTGGGCGCGAGGGCTCGTGCTGATGGGCTCGAACCTCCAGGCCAACCTGCAGTCCAACCAGGCGCAGGTGCAGGACTACCACCTGCAGGCGGCCTCCTACGCTGCCCGGGCTCAGGCGCAGGGGGCCCTGAACCAGGCTGAAGGGCGGCCCTTTGCGGGGGGCATGACCCACGTCGACAACCGCGGCGCCGTGTTCATCGGCGTGGATGACCGCCAATGGTCCGACATGGTGATGCGCGGCTTCCACAAGCACGAGAAGAGGTTCAGCTGATGCGTCAGATCGGGATCACCCTGGCCCAGAACCTGGGGGACGGAACCCTGGGCGCCACCCTGGACGTGTCCTCCGCCCGCGTGGACCTGGGCGAATGGGGCTGGGAGGTGGACAAGGAACTGACCAAGATCGCCGCCGAGGATCTGTCCCTGCGCCTGGCCGACGTGGACGGCTCGATCTGGGCGTGGCTGCAGACGCAGATCCCCTGCAGCGCGGGGCTGCTGCCCCCCTGGCTGGTCATCGACGTGGACGGCACCCGAGCCTTCACCGGCCTGGTGGACGTGGACGGCCTCTCCCACACCGCGGCCAGCGGGGAGATCAGCCTGCAGGCCCGCAGCTGGGATTCCATGCTCGACAAGAAATACTTGGGCGCCGCGCGTCCCGAGGATGATGCCGATCCCGGCAAGAACCCCTGGCTGCGCCCCTATCCACTGGCGGCCTGCGACCGGATCCCGAGCGAGACCCGGGATGTGTATTTCCATGTGGCGGGGCTGCTCCCGTTCGGAATCACGCCCCTGCTTGTGGTAGGGCCACCCAACAACTGGCTGCAGCTCGGGGATCAGGTCCAGCTGGCCCTGCTGCCCGGGAAGACTTACAAGATCACGGCTGTGGAGGGCGACAAGCTCGTCAGCGTGGCAGGCCTCCGAGAGGACCTGTATGAGTACCTCCGCCACCATGACCTGCCCAGGAAGACCGCCCTGACGCGCCTCCCCCGGGAGACAGAGAACCGCGTCTACTACACCATCGCCAAGACCGTGAAGGGCGACAGCAAGAAGCCGGTCTACGCCCTCACGCTGGACACGGTGGACGGCATCGTCCCGGGCGATCAGCTCCGCCAGCTGGCCAGTTCCAAGAGCAGCGGCTGGACGGTGCTGCAGGTGGATGTGGCCGCCCAGGCGGTCATCACCCGGGAGGAAGTCCGGGACGTGGTGCTGGGCGACCGGGTCTTCTTCTCCGAGGACAGCCTGCAGGAGCAGGTCTACCTCGACGCCCGCCTGGCGCTGGAGCGTGCGGCCGCACCCTTCGCGGTGGACACGTCCCGCTACCAGCCCCCGACGCTGCCGGTTCCGGTCTTCACCTGGCTGCCGCTCCGCCCCCTGGAAGGGGAGGACCTGCTCTCCGTGAAGGACCTGGACGCAGGCGCCACCACCCTGCGGCTCTACGGGGGCGGCTCCCGGGTGTGGGACGGCACGCCCGAGACCGGCTGGGGGCCTGCCTCCGGCACCCTGCCGCGGGCGCACTGGACGGACCAGCTGGCGGCGGCGCCCGCCAGCCTGATGCCCGAGGAATCCGCCACCCTCACGCCCCGGGCGCCCCGGCGCTACAAGGCCTATGACGGGCGCTGGCGGCGCTGGCCGCTCACGGTGGTGGTGGCCGGCCGCGAGGAATACGACCCCAACGACCCCTGGGACGCCGGCCTGGCCGTCCTGCCCGACGCCGCGGGGGTGCTCGTGTACGACTACATCCAGATGCGCCGGGTGCAGCTGGCGGGGGCAGCGGCCACCCTCACCCCCTGGGACGGGACGGCCTGGGGGGCAGGCCAGACCGTGAGCCTCCCGGGAGCCTCCATCCTGACGGCGTGCGTCTTCGCCGACGTGCCCGGCGGCATCCTGGCGCTCACCACCGCCGGGCTGCGGCTCTACACCCTGCCCGCAGGCACGGCCACCGAGGCGCTGGCGGTGCCCGCGGCGGCGGCCGGAGCGGTGCTGCGGTCCACGCCCTGGGGCGCCTACCTGGTGGGGCGGCAGGGCTACGGGCGGGTGCAGTTGGTGGCTGGGGCCCTGCAGCTCGCCTGGGTGGACCTGGCCGACCAGGTCTCCCAGCTCTACCCCAACACCTTCTGCGGCCTGGACGCTGAGAACCTGGTGGTGATCGGTCGCTTCGAGGCCCAGGACCAGGACGGCAAGACCGTGTCGGAGACCTGGGCGCTGCGGCTCTCCCCCACGCCCACCACGGCCCAGGCCTCTGTGCTGTGGTCGGAGCGCCTCCTGGAGGGCGCCCCCTGCACCGTGGGCGCCCTGCGGGATCCGAGCTGCCCGGGCCGGGTGATCGGCCACTGCGGCGGACGGCTCTTCCAGATCAGCCGGACGCTGCCCCTGGCCTATGCCCTGGAGCGTTTCAAGCCCTCCGGCATGACCGCGGGCGAACTCATCGAGCACATCGGGCAGGTCCTGCAGGCGGCGGTCGTGGCCAGCCCGGACGGCTGCCTGCACCTGGTGTCCCGCAGCCTGGCGGAGACGCCCATCGACCTCAGCCTGCCCGACTACCAGGTGGTGACCACCCGGGCCTGGGAGCACTTCTACAGCTGCGTGCGGGTCTCGGGCGAGAACGAGGACCTCTACGCGGACGTGCCAGGGCCCGGGGAGACGGGGACCGAGGGCGGCCAGCTGCTGGAGGTGAGCGGGCACCCGCTGCTCTGGACCCTGTCCGGGGCTGAGGCCATGGCCCGCAGCCTCCACGCGTGGTTCAGCGTGCCCCGCCGCGTGCAGGAGCAGACCTGGGTGTGGGCGGATCCGAACACGGCCCCGCCCTGGGAGAGCCTGCCGCCCCTGGCCCGGGTGCGGCTGAATGGCGGATCAACCGTCTGGCTGGTGCTCAGCCTCAAGGACCGGAAGGCCAAGGGCGAGGCCGCCGTGCAACTGCTGGAGCTGCCATGAGCCTGCTGCAAGCCTCTCCCCTGCGCCTGGCCGTGCTGGATGCGTCCGGCGCCAAGCTGAAGACCCTGATCCTGCCCACGCCCGTCGAGGGCGGGCTGGAGCTGGAGTGGGTGGACAAGCTCCACACCTGGGAGCTGGACGACGGGGGGGAGCTGACGCGCACTCTGGGCTACCTGCCCCAGCTCACCGTGAAGTGGACCTACTACGACGAGCGCCCCGCCGGGCGCTACCCGCTCGGGACGGACAACGGCCAGCGCCCGTCCCTGGAAGACCTGCTGGTGATCCTCTCCCAGCCCTCCGGGCGGCTGCGGGTGTCCCCGGGGCTCTCCGCTGGGGGCTTCACGGTGGACCGCTGCCAGGTGAAGCCCATCGGGCGGAGGGGCCTGGTCTACTCGGGCGTCCAGGTGGTCTTCCGGGGGCGCTACGCCAGGCCGACCCGCAGCCTGGAGGCGTTCTGACATGGCCACCGCCCTGAAGCGCACCAAGACCGGCCTGCGGCTGGCGTGCGACGTCAGCGCCCGGCCCGTGCCGCGCCCGCGCCTGGTCTACCCGATCCCGAACCTCCCCGTGCTGCAGGCGCAGCTCCTGGAGCTGAGCCTGGAGGCGGTGGCGGAGAGCGCCCGGGCCGCCATCCGGGTGCGCTCGAAGGGCGGTAGCCTGCCGGGAGGGCCCAACGCGGTCTGGACGGTGCTCCACGACGTGGCCCAGGACCAGGACGCGGGCACGCTGAACCAGACCGAGGCGCTGCCGGTGCCCGCGATCCCCGTGGATCTCCTCCTGGTGGACGCGGTGCCCAGCGCCCTCCACACCTTTGCCCTGCGCCGGGTGGAGGAGGGCCAGACCACGGTCTACCCCGCGCTGGCCATCACCACCCCCAGCGATCCCACCCAGGCCACCATCGCCGGGGCGGCCAGCGATCGCATCCTCAGCCGGGGCGAGAAGCCCGCCTGGATCGTGGAGTTCCGGGCGGCCCAGCTGGAGCGGGTGGTGCTGCTGGCCCGGGCGCAAGGAGCCGGCGTGAATGCCAGCGCCTACGTGGCGGCCTTCAACTCCCTGCAGACCTACTTGGGCACGCTGCGGCCGGCCTTCGAGGACACGACCCAGGACAGCCCCATCGACCCGGACGTCTGGACCTCCAGCTGGACGGACTACTACGCCGCCAAGACCGCCCTGCTGGTGGCCCTGCAGACGGCCTCCATCTCGGCCGTGGACGGGGTGGCCGTGTCCCCGCTGGACCTCACCACCAACGCCAGCGCCCCCACGGCGGACGGCCTGCAGCGCGCCGCGGGCGAGACGTTGATGCTCTGCGGCCAGTCGGACCCAAGCGCCAACGGCGTCTACCGCCTGCAGGTGGCACAGGCGAGTGGGGGCACCGCGGGGGATCCCATCCGTGCGAGCCAGTCCTATGACGGGGGCACCAGCGGGAGCTTCACGGACGACGCGAACGTGCGGGACGTGGACGGCACAGGGGCCCTGGACCTCACCACCTACGCCACCCTCACCACCAGCAAGACGGGGCGCGGCTCCGCCTACTGGGACGTGGTCTTCAGCCGCTGGGGGAGCTCCGGCGTGGTGAGCGGCACCCTGGAGCTGCGCGGCCTGGTCACGCGGGTCTACCCGGTCAACCCGAACGCGGACATGGACGCCGACGTCGTGGTGGACGTGAGCACGGACGACGGCACCACCTGGACCTATGCCGGCGGCTGGGGTGGAGCCCCCGCAACGGACGCCCCAGCCAGCCTGAGCTACGCGCTCACCAGCGTGGACCTCTCCCGGCTGCGCGTGCGGGTGCAGGCCGTGGTGAGCGCCATCGGCACGAGCAGCAGCCAGACCGTGCGCAGCACGATCAAGATCCAGGGCCTCTGGATCGCCCCGGCCACGCAGGCCGCGGACAACTGGTCCCTCGCCCGGGTGGCCAGCGTGACGGACGGCAGCCTCTGGTATGTGCGCAAGGGCACGACTTACGGCGCCAAGGCCTGGACCGCCCGGGTGGCGAGCGGTGGCGCCATCACCCTGGAGGAGACCCTCCTCCCCTACGAGCCCCCCCTGGGCGCGCCCACCAAAGACGGCCAGGTCCTCAAGGCCGACGCCGCGGGGGGCCGCTACTGGGCCGACGAGGGCGGTGGCGGTGCCTCCCTCGCCTCCGCCACGATCTCCTGGACAGCCTCCGCCTCGACAGGGGCCATCACGGTTGGGCGCCTCGCCTCGATCCACGCGGAGGCCTCGACGGCTCCGGGCGTGCTGCGCCTCTACCACAGCGCCACTGAGCGGGACGCGGACCTGGGCCGCGCCGTAGGTACCGACGACGACGCCGCTGAAGCTGGGTGCATCCTGGAGGACGTCTTCGCGCCCGGCGCCCTCCGCATCGCGTGGTGCGACGTGGTGGCCCACGCTGACCCCAACGGGCTCCTCTACTGGTCGTGGTCGGGCGCGCTCGGCGCGGTCCTGAGCCTGGAGGTGGTGGTGCCTGCCGCAGACGGCGCGACTGCCCAGGGCCCGCAGGGCACGGCGGGGCCTCCTGGGCCACAGGGCTCCAAGGGCGACCCCGGGGTCCAAGGTCCCCAGGGCCCCCAGGGACTCAAGGGCGACAAGGGCGACACCGGAGCCCAAGGCCCGCAGGGTCCCAAGGGGGACACGGGGGCTCAGGGGCCGCAGGGTCCCAAGGGGGACACGGGGGCTCAGGGGCCGCAGGGTCCCAAGGGGGACACGGGGGCTCAGGGGCCGCAGGGTCCGCAGGGGCCCGCGGGTGTGAGCGTGAGCGGTAACGGTCTCGTGGCCGGGCGTGGGCGGTTTGTCGTGAAGGCGGCGAAGCTCTCCAGCACATCCTACCGTCTCACCGCCGAGCCGCAGACGCGGTCCGGCCTCTGGCCGCGCGCCGTATTTAACGGGGTAGAGGTCGACTTCGGCGGCGACAGCCTGTCTACCGACGTTGACCTTGCCACGGGCTCCCACCACACGGTGCTCTGCTACTTGCGCCGCGACACTGACAGTGTCGTGCGCCTCTACTGGTTTGAGCTGCGCGCGCCCTTCGCTCAGACGGACATCCTCGGCGCTGGTTTTCTAGGGGCCAATGATGTCCCCTTGGCCGTTGTCACGGTCGCCTACGACCAGAGCGCCGTCATGCAGGCGGTGTCGTTCCCGGCCTATTCCCACGCCGGGCTCCCCACCGCGGCCCAGCTCGCGCACTACCTCCAGGGGGCCGTGACGACGGACAGCGTGTACGATGCGCGCCTCTATACCTGCGAGGAGTTCAGCGCGCCGGTCGGCTCCCTCGCGTGCGGCAGCATGTCCTATCAGACCCCTGTGACGACTGGTGGGTACTGGCACTTCCTCTCTGCGGGGACCCTCTACGGGGGCACGGCCGTGTGCACCTTCGGCGCCACCTCTGACGGGGTCCACATGACCGACGCAAACCGCTACCTCCTGCGCTACGTGGAGGGCCAGAGCCCTACCGTGAACACAGCGACGGACGGCAGCTACGTCGCCTACGACGTGTTCTGTGCGCCTACCGCCTGGGCCTCCATCGGGGGCGTGGCCGAAGCCGCGTTCAACTCCACGCACTTCGTCCCGCTCGCCGTCGAGGCTGCGACGCTGCGCGCGGCCCTGCTGGCTCCTCGGATGCGCTGCCTGCTCACGCCGCTGTCGCTCTACCTCGGGCGCGTGGTTTGGAAGGTCGACTACTCCGTCGCGTCAGGCCCGCGCGGCGTCGTCGCCGCGGTCGTGCGCGAGCGCAAGCCCAACGGCTTCCGCCCCTGGCGCGAAGTGACATTCCAGTCCGACTACACCAACGGGTCCAGCCTCACATGGCAGGACCTCGACCTCTACCTAGCCACTTCGTGACCCCTGGAGGCATGATGCCCACCTACGTCCTCACACCCTCCGGTCCCTGCCTCGTCCCTGGGGCCGGGCCCTGGCTCATCGGGCCCCGAGAGCTGCCCGCCCTGGACCTGGAGCCGCGCAGGAGTGACCTGCTCAAGGCCACGGGCCCAACGGCCCTCCTGCGTGGCGTCCCCGTGGCGTCTGCGACCCGCGTGCTACTCACGGACGGCACGCTGACGCCTGCGGCGGATCTCCGCGCCGGGGCGCTCGTGCAGAGCTGGGACACGGAGACAGGGCAGTCCGTCGCCTACGAGCTTCCCGCCGCGCTGCTCTTCGAGGGCGAAGACGAGGCCTGGGCTCCCGCCGTGTCGGCGCTGATGGGAGGCTCCCCGGAGGGTCCGTGGATCGTGGTGGAGGGCTGACGTGAGCATCCAGAGGGCTTACCTCGTAAGCAACGTCTCGACGACGACCGCATTCCGCGCTGTCGTGGAGGCCCACCGCGCCATGCTCGAGGCCATCGGCTTGGTCCGCGTCCCCTTCGCCGGAGAGATCGACCCCTCTACGGTGGTCGCCTCGAGTGTCTCGGACAGTATGCAGGGCTACGAGATATGGCGCTTCGACGACGCGCTGCAGGCGACAGCGCCCGTCTACCTGAAGGTGGGGTATGGGTGCGCTGCCCCCAGCAACTTCCGGCTATCGCTCTCAGTCGGGACCGGGACGGACGGCGCTGGAGCCCTCACGGGGGCCGTGACCCCGGCCCTGGTCATGAGCATGGGGGTCGCCGGCGCGGCCGTCTATGCGACCTACGTTTCTGGTGACTCCGGGCGCCTGCTCCTGCGGTTCTGGCCGGAGCTCACCCCGACCTCAATGAATCTGATCTCCGTCGAGCGCATCCCGTCTGCCACAGGTCAGCCGAGTGGGGACGGTATCGTTGCGTGGCGATCCTTCAACCAATACTTCTACGAGGCGCACAGCATCCGCGCCGATGACCGAGCGGACCCCTACCCCAGCGCCCCGCCCCACCTAAGCAGGGCTCCCCCCGGGTCGAGCGGGGAGGTAGACGGGGACGCCCCGCTGTATCCGGTGCGCGCGTGGGTGGGCCGCCGCGAAACGAGGCCGCTGCACAGCCTCCTCGCCTACCTTGGGGCCGACATCGCGGCGGGCAACCTCATCGCCGTGACCTGCTGGGACGGCGTGGTGCGGCGCTATCTGCCGCTTGGGATCGGCACCTACGACAGCTACGGTCTAGCGAGCGGGGCGTCCTCCCAGTGCGTCGCGATTCGCTGGGAGTAGGAACTCATGGCGACCGCGTGGCACCCCTACATCCCCGACGACCCGACGCTGCATGGCACCTGCGTCGCCGCCACACCGCGCGCCGTGGAGTCGTGGCCCCGCGTCCTATTTGTGGCGGCGCCCGCCATCAGCCAGCCCAGCCCCTCCGTCGGCCGCATATGGCCGAGGCGGACGAGGTAAGCGCAGCACCCCCGAATTTCCCGGCGCGTCAAAATGTTTGGGACTTCCATTCATTTTGACGCGCCACGCGTTTTCATTTCGCCGCGCCACAGCGGTCGGCCCGGCGGCGCACGGCCAGCCGCAGGAAGCCGTCGCCGAGCCCGGGCCAGTCGGCACAGGTGCGCACCAGGATGCCCTCGCGCCGGAGCGCCGCAGCCAGGCGCGTGCCGGGAACGGGGACGGGCACCAGCAGGAAGGGCGCGCCGCTGGGCAGGGGCGCGAGGCCCAGGGCCTCCAGCTCCGCCCGGAAGGCGGCCAGGTCCTCCCGGAAGGCCTCCAGGCTGCGCCGGGCGTAGGCCACGTCCTCCAACGCCGCCCGGGCGGCCATCTGGTCGAGCTGCCCCACGGGCCAGCCCTCCTGGAGCTCGGCCATGCGCACGGCCGTGGCCGGGTCCGCCAGGGCGTGGCCCACCCTCAAGCCCGGCATGGCGTGGAACTTGGTGAGGCTCTGGAGCAGCACCGTGCGGGGGCGCGCCAGCAGCTCCGGCGCCAGGGAGCTTCCGGGCGCGTAGTCGCCGAAGGCCTCGTCCACCACGAGCGCCAGGTCCGGATGGGCCTCCGCGAAGGCCAGGAGGGCCGCGCGGGAGAGCAGCTGGCCCGTGGGGTTGTGGGGGTTCGTGAGCAGCAGGGCGTCGCAGCCCTCCAGGGCGGGGCCCAGCGCCTCCAGATCCAGGCGCAGCCCCGGCAGCGGGAAGGGCACCAGTTCCGCACCGGCCGCCGCGAGGGCCCGGGGCTGCTCCCGGAAGCAGGGAACCGGCACCAGCACCCGGCGTGGGGCGAGGGCCCGCAGGGCCAGCATCAGGAGCGCCGCGCCGCCGTGGCCGAGCACCACCGAGGCCTCCGGCGCGCCGTGACGGGCGGCCAGCAGGGCCCGAAGCTCCGGCGCCTCCCCATCGGGGTAGGCCGCCAGCAGGGCGGGCGTGGCCTCCCGGAAGACCCGCAGCACGCCCTCCGGCGGCCCCAGGGGGTTCAGGTTGGCGCTGAAGTCCAGCAGCTCGCCGGGCGCACAGCCCAACTCCCGCGCGGCGGCGTGGACGCGCCCGCCGTGCAGCGCCTCAGCCATGCAGCCCCCGGAGCGCCAGGAGCGCGAGCGCGCCCGCCGGGAGGGCCAGGCGGTTCACCCGCGCAGCGAGGTTCAGGCCTTCCCTCAGGACCGCAGCGCTTGGCGCGCGGCCGGGGTCGCCCAGGCGCGGGCCCTCCTTCGCCACGCCGTCGTACCCGTTCGTTCCGCCCAGCTGCACGCCCAGCGCCCCGGCGAAGGCGGCCTCCACCACGCCGGCGTTGGGGCTTTCCGTCTTCCCCCCGTCGCGCCAGGCGAAGGCCAGCGCCCGGCCCGACCCCGCGGCCAGGGCCACGAGAAGCGCCGTCAGCCGGGCGGGAACCCAGTTCAACGCGTCGTCCAGGCGGGCCGAGGCCCAGCCGAAGTGCGTCCAGGGCGCCTCCCGGTGCCCCACCATGCTGTCGAGCGTGGAGACGGCCTTGAAGGCCCAGAGTCCGGGAAGGCCCAGCGCCGCGAACCAGAAGAGGGGCGCCACCACACCGTCGCAAAGGCTCTCGGCCAGCGTCTCCAGCCCCGCCCGCGCCACCTCGCTCCCGTCCAGCCCCTCCGTGTCCCGCCCCACCACGCGGGCCACCGCCCGGCGGGCGGCCGGGAGGTCCCGCGCCTCCAGGGCCGCCGCCACGGGGCGCACCGCGTCCCGCAGGCTGCGCCCCGCCAGCATCCAGGCGCCCAGCAGCAGCTCGGCGATCCAGCCCCAGGGGCCGCAGAGGCGCAGGAGCCCCCAGACGAAGGCGGCGGCAAGGGCGGGCAGGCCGAGGGCCAGCAGCACGCCCCACAGGCGCAGCGCAGCCGGAGCGGCGATCCCCCTCCGCGCGCCGTCCAGGCGGGCGATGGCCCACCCGAAGGCCCGCACCGGATGGGGCCAGCCTTCGGGATCGCCGAGCGCCTCGTCCAGCAGGCCCGCGCCGAGGAACACCAGGGGGCACACCATCAGAGCGCCATGACCGCCTGGAAGGGATGCGTCACGACACACCTTTCCGTCACGCGATCCGCGGCCCCCAGCGGCACGTCCAGCGCCCTCCCGCCGGTGGGGACGCGCAACAGGCCGCGCGCTCCGCCCGTCATGGCCGGCATTCCTCCAGGCGCTTGTCGGGGCCCGTGCAGGTGCGGAAGAGCTCCATGCCCTTCCGGTTGGCGCAGAAGTCCCCGCACATGGTGCAGGTCTCCTCCTTCGCCGGCCTGCGGCTCTCGCGGATCTGACGGGCCCGTTCCGGGAACAGCAGCAGGTCCATGTGCTCGGCCCACCGGCTGTCCCGCCGGGTGAGGGCGGCGCGCTTCTCCAACACGCGACGTTCGGGGTACTTCGCCAGGTCGCCGATGTGGGCCGCCAGGCGCGTGGTGCGCACGCCTTCCCGCACGTCGTCCTCGTTGGGCAGGGCCAGGTGTTCGGCGGGCGTGATGTAGCAGATCAGGTCGGCGCCGTAGCGCGCGCTCTCGGCGGCGCCGATGGCGGCGGTGACGTGGTCGTAGCCCGCCCCCCGATCGGCGGGCAGGGGGCCCAGCACGTAGTACGGCGCGCCGCCGCTCATGCGCTTCTCGAGGATGATGTTGGCCTCGATCTCGTCCAGCGGCACGTGGCCGGGCCCTTCCACCATCATCTGGCAGCCCATGTCGCGGCCCAGCTCCGCCAGCTCGCAGTTGAGGATCATCTCGGCCATCTGGGCCCGGTCGTGGCTGTCGTGGATGGCCCCCGCACGCACGCCGTTGCCCAAGGAAAGCACCGCGTCGTACTTCGCCATCAGGCCCGCCACGCGGTCGAACTGCTCGTACAGCGGGTTTTCCTTGTTGTTCGTCTCCATCCAGCTCACCAGGAAGGTGCCCCCCTTGCTCACCAGCCCGCCGTAGCGGTAGCCCTGCTTGCGCAGGCGTTCCAGCGTGAAGCGGTTCAGGCCGCAGTGGATGGCCATGAAGCTGAGGCCGTCCGACAGCTGGCGCTCGATCAGGTCGAAGAGGTATTCGACGTCGAGCCTGTTCGGGTCGCCGTGCGTGCGCGCCGCCTCGCAGAAGGCCTGGTAGAGGGGCACGTTGCCCACGGGAAGCTCCACGGCGGAGAGCACCTCCCGGCGGATGGCGTCCAGGTCGCCCCCTGCGCTCAGCTCCATCAGCGTATCGGCCCCCTCGGCCTCCGCGATCCGCGCCTTGCGCACCTCCAGCGCCACGTCGCAGATGTCGGAGCTGGTGCCGATGCTGGCGTTCACCTTGGTGCGCAGCCCGTGGCCGATGCCCACCACCTTCTGGCCGGGCCGGGCGGGGTTGCAGGGGATGACGATGCGGCCCTCGGCCACCCGCTGGCGCACCCATTCGGGATCGAGCCCCTCCTGGGACGCCACGGTGCGGATGGGGGGGGTGAGGAGGCCCTGCCGGGCGAACTGGATCTGGGTGAGCATGCGCGCCTCCCGCGGGTGCGCGCCGGGGAAGGACAGGGCACCCATGGGCCAGGGAGGCTTCCGGGCACCGACCGCTCCCTCGGCGGAGGTGGATGGGCACTGGACCGGTCTCCGGGCTCGCGCGAGGCCACTTCCGAAGAAGCTCCGAGCCTTCCCGGAACGGCGTTCCAGTGACCCGGATGCGGCCGCCCGGTCTCCCGGGGCACATACCGTTGCGGGGCAGCGCAGGATTCGCACCTGCTTCCCGTGCATCCAGCACAAGGCCAGGCCCTCATACTTGCGGGGGAAGACCGCCGGGCCGTGAGACGGGCAACGGATGCCCTTCCATGCCCCTTTTTTTCCGGGAACCCTCCTTGGAATTCATGCACCCATGGGGCACCTCCGATTGTGCCTGGGGGAGGACGCCGTGCCCCGTGGAACCCTGAAGCCATCCCTGCTGCTGGTCGGCACCCTCGGGACCGCGGGAATCGCCCGCCCGCTGCCGGAGGGGGCTCCGAGCCTGCGGCCCTCCCGCCAGCTCGAGGCGGCGGTGCGGGTGGCGGAAAGCTTCGCCAGCGCCTGGTTCGCGGGCGATGCGGAGGCCCTGCAGCGCTGCCTGCACCCGGAGCTGGCCAAGCGCATCGTCCAGGTGGCGGACGGGGCCGTTCCGGAGCCCTTCAGCCTCGCCCAGGCCGCCGGCCTGCCCGCCCTGCTCGGGAACCGCACCCTGGAGGCCCGCCGCAGGCGGGAGGTCACCGTGCTGGACCTCCGGGGCCGCTCCGCCAGCCTGCGCGTGGAGATGGCCGGATGGAACGCCTACCTGCACCTCGCCAGCACCGGCGGGGGCTACGGGATCGTGAACGTGCTCTGGGAGTGGATGGGTTCCGGAATGGGTTGAGGAGACTGGAGCCGGTGGGTGAGAGGAACCCGGAGTGCGTGAACGGGGGCCCCGCAAGGGGCCCTTTTCCGTGGCTATGATGCAGGCAGTCCCGGAGTTCCCATGGCCCTTCGCCGCCTGTTCCCCGCCCTCCTTCCCCTGGCCCTCCTGCTCAGCGCCTGCGGACGCTCGGCCCCTCAAGGGGTGGTGCCCGCCGGAGACCGCAAGCTGGTGGCCCAGGTGGCCTACCTGGACGCGGAGGGCCAGCGGCACACCCTCACGGAGCACTCGGGCAAGGTGGTGCTGGTGGACGTGTGGGCCACCTGGTGCCCCCCCTGCCGGGCCAGCCTGCCCGAGGTGGCCGCCCTCCAGCAGCAGGGGGGGCAGGACTACGTGGTGCTGGCCGTGTCCGTGGACCGGAACGGCTGGGCGGACGTGAAGCCCTTCCTGGAGGCCAACCGGAACCTGGGCCTCAGCGCCGTGCTGCCTGACGGTCGGGGCGCCCTCGCGCCCTTCGGCCCCATCCGGGGCATCCCGACCACCCTGGTGATCGACCGGCAGGGGCGCCTGCGGGAGCGCTGGAGCGGCTACAGCGAGGGCCGCGCCGCCCGGGCCCTGGAGGCGGCTCTCCGGGAGTCCTAGACCTGTCTTCGCAGACCTCGGTTGGATCCTGGCGAAGCACCCGAACGAGTTCCACGCGGATGAGGACGTGGCGGAGCACATCCGTTTCGTGCTGGGCGGGGATGGTTTCTGGATCGAGGATGACCGTGCCAAGGGCGCCAAGCTGTTCATCCGGCGCGGATCGCAGAAGTGCTCGGTGGTCCAGCTGCTTCCTTGCCGAATGCAGGGGACATCCAGGTATCGCGTGCTTACCGCTTACACGGTGAGGCCCGCGCAGCTTGCACGGGCCATCGAAAGCTGCGGCGGGCCAGATGCGAACCTGGGGACCGGAGGGAGTGGCCACGCCACGCATCCCGGGTCGCAGGGCCTGCCTTCCGGCCAGGCTTCCCACCACGGCGGAAAAGATACCACCGGGAACGCCGCGTGCAAGGGCCAGGAACGGCCCCGTGCGGCCACGGGTCCGCAGGCCGGGCAGCACGCTGGATCCATGGCGAAGACGCGCACGAATCCCGATGCGACGAAGCCCCAGGCCAAGGCCGGGACTTCGAACGTGCAGGTGGATACCATGGGCGCGATCGCCAACAACTCGACTCCCGAGTTCGAGGCATCCGTCTATGCACACTTTGCGTCGGTTCTTGGAAGCGCACGGGGCGGGAACCTGCGGGACCGAAGGCCAGGGTGAGTTTGGGAAGTTCGAAAACGACGGGCGGAGCGAAGGCATCCAGCGAAGCGCGTGACCAGTCCAGTTTTCCGGCCTCCTGCAACTCGTCCAGCAACAACCGGTGGATGCGGTCCCAGACCCCAAGCTCGTGCCAGCGCTTCAGGCGGCGCCAGCAGGTCATGCCGCTGCCGCAGCCCATCTCCTGGGGCAGGAACTCCCACTGGATGCCCGTCTTCAGCACGAACAGGATTCCCCGGAGCACGTCCCGATCAGGCACCCGCGGCCTTCCCGTCCGCGCCCGCGGATCCAGCTCCGCGATCACCGGCTCGATCTTCTTCCACAGCTCAGATGGCAAAATCTCTCGGACCATCCCTCTATATCTGCATCTGCAACTGCTTGTACAAGAGGGTTTTGTTAGGCGCTCTTATTCGCATGTGTCAGGCGACACCGAAAACTGCCCCCTTGGCGACAGAAGTATAGCCTCCCCTGCACCCAGGGGGTTCAAAGGCCCTGTTTCCTGACCCAAGGGGCTCCCCTCATGGTCATCACGGTGGAGAAGGCGGCATCCTAGACCCATGCACCCCGTCCTCTTCGCCTTCGGGCTCACCCTCCTGGCCGGCCTCGCCACGGGCATCGGCAGCGCCATCGCCTTCTTCGCCAAGCGCACGAACACGCGCTTCCTGGCCGTGAGCCTCGGTTTCTCCGCGGGCGTGATGATCTACGTCGCCTTCGCGGAGATCCTGCGCAAGGCCCAGGCCAGCCTCGTGGCGCCCTTCGGCGCGCGGGGAGCAGCCTGGGCCACGGCCCTCGCCTTCTTTGCGGGCATCGGCGTGATCGCCCTGGTGGACCTCCTGGTGCCCGAGGCGGACAACCCCCACGAGCTGCGGGGCGTGGAGGAGCTCCAGGGGGCACCCGATCCCCAGGCGGCCCGCCTGAAGCGCATGGGCCTGATGACGGCCCTGGCCATCGCCCTCCACAACTTCCCCGAAGGGCTGGCGACCTTCCTGGGCGCCCTGCAGGAACCCAAGCTGGGCGTCCCCATCGCCGTGGCCATCGCCATCCACAACATCCCCGAGGGCATCGCCGTGAGCGTGCCCGTGTACTACGCCACCGGCAGCCGCCGCAAGGCCTTCCTGCAGTCCTTCCTCTCGGGACTCGCGGAGCCCGCGGGGGCCCTGGTGGGCTTCCTGCTGCTGCGCTCCTTCTTCACCGGCGCCACCTTCGGCCTGGCCTTCGCGGCGGTGGCGGGCATCATGGTCTTCATCAGCCTCGACGAGCTGCTGCCCACCGCCCAGAAGTACGGCGCGCACCACCACTGCATCGGCGGCCTGGTAGCGGGCATGGGCGTGATGGCCCTCAGCCTGCTGCTCTTCCTGTAGGCCTGCCCCTCAACAGCTCCGGTCATCAGAGGTAGAGTGGAAACCCTGCGCCGTCTCGAGGCAGATTCCTCTTGGAGAACAACCTGATGCAGGAAGCCACTGCTGCCCTGCGCTCGCCCGCGCCCATCCTCATTGCAGAAGTCGGATGCAACCACCGCGGGGAGCTGGACACCGCGCTCGAGATGATCCAGGTCGCAGCCTGCTTCTGCAAGGTGGACGTCGTCAAGTTTCAGAAGCGGAACAACCGGGAACTGCTCAGTCCCGAGGAATACGCGGCACCCCATCCGAACCCTTCCAACAGCTACGGTGCCACCTACGGAGAGCACCGGGACTACCTGGAGTTCAACCTGGACCAGCACCGCCAGCTGAAAGAGCACTGTGAGCGCTGGGAGGTCGAATACTTGAGCTCCGTGTGGGACCTCAGCTCCGCCAAAGAGATTGCCACCCTCTAGCCGTCCCGGATGAAGATCCCCTCGGCCTGCAACCTGAACCGCCCGATGCTGCTCTGGCTCTGCGACCACTTCGGCGGGGAGGTCCACGTTTCCCTCGGCATGACAAGCCGCGCTGA
This sequence comes from uncultured bacterium, assembly GCA_964292295.1. Classification (GTDB taxonomy): domain Bacteria; phylum Acidobacteriota; class Holophagae; order Holophagales; family Holophagaceae; genus CAXYVC01. The sequence continues at coordinate 26,122 of CAXYVC010000007.1, read as the reverse complement.
AGAGGAGGAGCTCGTGCGCCTCTTCGAGGAGCGCGGGCGCGCCAAAGACCTCGTGCTCTACGCGTGCACCTCCGGGTATCCCGTCCCCTTCGAGGACGTCTGCCTCCTGGAAATCTCCCGCCTCCGCGCGTCCTTCGGCGGCCGCGTGAAGGAGATCGGCTTCTCGGGACATCATCTCGGCATCGCCGTCGACGTGGCGGCACTCACCCTGGGCGCCCGGGTGTTCGAGCGCCACTTCACCCTGGACCGCACCTGGAAGGGCACGGACCATGCGGCCAGCCTGGAGCCCGACGGCATGCGGAAGCTCGCCCGGGACCTGCGCCACGTCTCCCTGGCACTGCACTCCAAGGGCCAGGACATCCTGCCCATCGAGGAAGTCCAGCGCGCCAAGCTGAAGAGGTGCCTGTGAACGTCCCCGCCCGCGTCGTCGCCCTGGTTCCCCTGCGGGGAGGTTCGAAGAGTATCCCGGGCAAGAACATCCGGCCCATCGCTGGCAAGCCGCTGTGCGCCTGGACGCTGGAGGCGGCCTGCGGTGCCTCCTGCATCCAGGAGGTCTGGATCTCCACGGACTCGGAGGAGATCGCGCGAACCGTCCGCGCCCTCGGCCTGCCCGTGCAGGTGCTCATGCGCCCAGCCGAGCTGGCGACGGACACGGCCTCCACAGAATCCGTGATGCTGCACTTCGTGGAGCAGGTGCCCTGCGACGTGCTCGTCACCCTCCAGGCCACCTCCGCCCTGACCCGCCCGGAGGACCTGGAGGCAGCCTTCCGCCTCTTCACCGAAGGGAACTACGATTCTCTGCTCACGGGCGTCCTCACCAAGCGCTTCTTCTGGACCCCGGACGGGAGGCCCCTGAACTACATCCCCTGCTCCCGGCCGCGCCGTCAGGACTTCCAAGGCTCCGTCATGGAGAACGGGGCCTTCTACATCACCCGCAGGGAAACGCTCCTCGCCGAGCGTTGCAGGCTCGGGGGGCGGATCGCCGTGCACGTCCTCCCGGATGAATCCGCCGTGGAGATCGACGAACCCGCGGACTGGACGGTGGTGGAGCGCCTGCTCTCCTCCCGGCGCCCTCCCGCCAGAGGTCCCGCCATCCGCGTGCTCTTCTGCGACGTGGACGGAACCCTCACGGACGGGGGCATGTACTACGCACGGGAGGGCGAAAGCCTGAAACGCTTCTCCACCCGCGACGCCAAGGGACTGGAATTGCTGCGTCAGGCCGGGATCGAGGTCGCCATCGTCACCTCGGAGGACTCGGACATCGTGCGCGCCCGCTGCCGCAAGCTGGGGATCCAGGAGTGCCACTGCGGCGTCTCCGACAAGCGCTCCTTCGTCGCGCAGTACTGCGCCAAGCGGAGCATCCCCCAGGAGGCCGCCGCCTTCGTGGGCGGTGACCTGAACGACCTGGAGGCGCTGCGCTGGGTGGGCCTCTCCGCCTGTCCCGCGGATGCCGTTCCCCAGGTGCGCCTGACCTGCAGCCGCGTACTCGAGGCGCGGGGCGGGCACGGAGCCGTTCGGGAGTTGTGCGACCACCTCCTGGCCCTCCGCTGAAGGCCGTGCCATGCACAACCAGGTCTACGTCTGCGGCACCTTCTACCATCTCTTCATCGCAATCCTTCACAGCCGCCCCTGCCGCGCCGCGGGGGCCCGGACGCTGCTGCTCCTCCAGGATTTCACGCCGAGCCTTCAGCCCTATGCGGAGCGGCTGCGGGAGGAAGGCTGGTTCGATCACGTGGAAACCCTTCCCGTCATCGCCGCCATCGATCCGGCCTTTCGCCGGGCTTCCGCCTGGGCGAAGGCCTTCCGACGCAACCGGCTGACCACCCGCGTGGTGGAAGCCCACTTCGACCGCTCCGGCTACCGCGCTTTCCTGGAGCAGGCCGACATCAACCTCTTCTTCTGCCTCGGCCTCAGCTCCGCCTACTTCATCGCCACCTTCCCGCACCTCCACATCCGCATGCTGGAGGACGGGGAACGGAACTACCGCACCCGCCTGGGTGCACTGAAAGTCCTGAAGCGCAGGTATCTGTACCGCTCCTTCATCGGGGACGGCAGGGACCCCGCGGTCCGGGCCATCCACGTCCAACAGCCGGAGCGCCTGCCCGCGGCCGTGCGGCACAAGGGCGTGAGGCTCGACGTGCCGGGCATGGTGGCAGACCTTCCCGAGGCCGAGCGCCAGCGCTTGGCGGGCCTCTTCCTGGGGAACAGCCCCCTGCCCGCCGGCAAGGGCGGCCTGCTGCTCATCACCCAGCCCCTCTCCGAGGACCGCTTCGTGGACGAGGCCACCAAGATCGGCTTCTACAAAGACATCCTGGCCGCCCACGCCCAGGGCTGCGAAGTCTTCGTGAAGCCCCACCCTCGCGAGGATACGGACTATGCCGCGCACCTGGGAGAGGCCGTCCACGTCCTCCCCAAGGATTTCCCCCTGGAGATCCTGGACTTCCTGCCGGGCGTGCGCTTCGATCGGGGCGTCACGATCTGGTCCAGCGCGCTGAACAACCTCGCCTGCGTGGACCGCAAGGTCTTTCTCGGCTTGGACTACGATCCACGCCTGGTTCCGAAGACGCGCTTCCTGTAGGGGTACCCCGCCGCAAGGCGTGATGGGCGCAGCCGAGGGGCGGTTTGCGAAAGAAAACTCCCGAGGTTCAGCCGCAACCCGGGGCTTGACGATAGGATGCTCCAAAGCTTGGCCCCCACTCCGAGACCCCGCATGGCGCCCATCCTGCTGATCGTCGACGACTCACCCATCTTCCGGAGGATACTCAAGTCCTGCCTGCCGGAGGACCACCCCTACGAGGTCCACGAGGCTTCCAACGGGCAGGAGGGCCTGGAGAAGTACCTGGCCCTACGCCCGCGGGTGACCTTCCTGGACCTCACCATGCCCGTCATGGACGGCGTTACCTGCCTCACCCGGATCCGCGAGGCGGATCCGGACGCGGTGGTGGTCGTGTCCACGGCGGACGTTCAGCTGCGCTCCCTCGAGCTGGTGCTCGGCCTGGGGGCCCTGGCCGTCCTCAAGAAGCCCCCCACCAAGGAACGCTTCCGGGAGCTGCTGGCGGAGGCCGAGATCGCCGCGGAGGCACACCCATGAGCGCCCCGCCCTGCCTGGACGCGGAAGAGCGGGAGCTTCTCCAGGAGATCATGAACATCGCCTTCGGCAAGGCCGCCGCCGACCTGGCCGAGGTGATCGACATCTTCGTGGTGCTCAGCGTCCCCGACGTGCGGATCCTCAGTTCGGAGGAGCTGGGCGGCTATCTCCTGGACTGCCTGGGGAATCTGGAGCGCATCAGCCTCGTGGAGCAGGAGTTCGGCGGGGATTTCAAGGGCAGCTCCCACCTGGTGCTTCCCCTGGGTGCCGCCAAGGAGCTGGTCGCGCTCCTGGAAAACGCCGCCGAGGCCGAACCCATGGACATCTCCGCGGAGGTGCTCGAGCGGGAGACGCTCATGGAGGTGGGCAACATCCTGGCGGGCGCCTGCATCGGCAAGCTGGCGGAACTGCTGGACACCGTCGTGACCTACAATCCGCCCCAGGTGGAGCTCGATGGCCTGGCCCGCACCACGATGCCCCAGGAGCTCTTCCCCCCCGGCTCCTCGGCGATCGTGCTCAAGACCCTGTTCCGCTTCAACGGCCGCAACGTGGAGGGCTTCCTCTTCCTGCTCCTGAACCAGGCCTCCTTCGCGTGGCTGCGCAAGGCCCTTGCGGAGTTCCTCGGACGCTATGCCTGACCTGTCCCAGATTTTCGAGTCCATCAACGTGGGCCTGGTGGTCCTGGACCGGGACCTGAAGGTGACCTACTGGAACCGCTGGATGGCGGAGCGCAGCGGGCTGGCCCCGGAGGCCATCCTCGGCACGCCGGTCTTTACGCACTTCCCGAGCCTCGACACCCCCAAGTTCATGCGGAGCGTCCGGGCGGTGCTCGCCTTCGGCACCTTCGCCTACTTTTCCCAGAAACTGCACAAGCACCTCTTCCCCTTCCGGCCGGTGGGCTCCCTGGCCCAGCGCATCCCCTTCATGCAGCAGAGCTGCACCATGGGCCCCCTGAGGGACGAACAGGGAACCATCGTGGGCGTGTATCTCTCGGTGCTGGACATGACGGAACTGGCCCTCTACGAGCAGCGGCTGATCCAGATGAACCAGCAGGACGCCCTCACGGGGGTCTTCAACCGGCGGCACCTGGAGACCCGCCTGCGGGAAGAGCTCGAGCGCAGCCAGCGCTACCACACCCCCTTCAGCGTGATCCTCCTGGACATCGACCACTTCAAGCGGGTGAACGACACCCACGGCCATGCGGCCGGGGACGGGGTGCTGGTGGAACTGGGGCGGCGCCTGGGCGGGATGGTGCGGAGCACGGACTGCTTCGCCCGCTTCGGCGGCGAGGAGTTCTGCTGCCTGCTCCCCCAGACGCCCCTCGCCAACGCCCAGATCCTGGCGGAGCGCTTCCGCACGGCCATCGGCGGGAAACCCGTGGCGCACCAGGACCTGGCGCTGGAGGTCAGCATCAGCCTCGGCGTGACGGAGGCCAGCGGAACGGACACGCGCAAGAGCCTCATGCAGCGTGTGGACGAGGCCCTCTACGCCGCCAAGGAGGCCGGGCGGAACCGCGTGGTGCTGCTCCCCCCGGAGGCCTGACACCCCGGACGCGCTTCCCTGCCCCTCCTCTCCGTTCTACCGTCCTTTCAGGAGGCTGCTCGATGGGCAGGGAAGAGGCGACGGTTCCCGCGCTGCCGCGGAAGTTCATCCTGGTTGGCCTGGCGATCCCCGTGGCGGTATGGCTGCTGCGGGAGGCGCTCGCGCCCTTCTTCTGCGCCATGGTGGCGGCCTACCTGCTGGCACCCCTCGTGGAACGGCTCTCCCGGCGGATGAACCGGACCTGGGCCACCCTGCTGGTGCTCGCGGCCACCCTGGGCCTCCTGGCCCTGCTCGCCTGGGCCCTGTTGCCCGTCCTGGCGGGCCAGGCCCAGCGCCTGGTGGAGGGGCTTCCCGCCCTCAAGCAGGGCCTCTGGCACCGCCTCGAGCCCTGGCTGCGGAGCCACCCGGAGCTCCTGGTCCGCCTGCAGCGCGGCCTGGACGGGCTGGATCTCGCCCCCCTCCTGCACGGACTCCGCCTGGCCGGAGCCGGCCTCCTGGGCCTCTTCCTGCGCCTCGTCAGCCTGATCCTGGTGCCCGTCATCCTCTACTACCTGCTGGTGGACGGCCCGCGCATCCTGGCCTGGATCGACCGCGCCGTTCCCGCCAGGCACCGGGACCGGGTCCGACGCCTCGCGGGAACCCTGCACGCCCGCCTGGGGGGCTACATCCGGGGCCAGCTGGCCGTGGCGACGGTCATGAGCCCCCTTCAGGGCGCCGCCTTCGCCCTCCTGGGCGTGCCCCACGCCTGGCTACTGGGCATCGTGGCGGGCTTCTCCAACCTCGTGCCCTACACGCCCTACGTCACGGCGCTGCCCGCCGCCCTGATCCTGGCGGGCGCCGCAGGGGCGGGGGGCCCGCGCCTGTGCCTCATCGCGGCGGCCTTCACCCTCGTCCAGAAGGCGGAGGCCCTCTACTTCACGCCGGTGTGGGTGGGCCGCGCCAGCCACCTGCACCCCCTCGCGGTGCTCCTGGCCGTGGTGGTCTTCGGGTCCACCTTCGGCCTTCCGGGGCTCGTCTTCGCCGTGCCCCTCATGATCCTCCTCACCGTGGCCGCGGAGGCGCTGATGCAGGAGTACCGGGCCCACCCCTGGTTCGCCCCGGAGGCGGAGGCTCCCGGCGGGGCCGGGGAATCCTCAGAACCCGCCGCGCCCGCGCCTTGAGTGGCACCCGCCGCGGAAGCCTATACTCTCCTCCATCACCCGTCATGCCATCGCAAAGGAGGAGACCATGTCCTTGCACACGCGCATGTCTGCGGAATTCCTGGGAACACTCTGGCTCGTGCTGGGAGGTTGCGGCAGCGCCGTGCTGGCGGCGGCCTTCCCGGGCCTGGGCATCGGATTGCACGGGGTCAGCGTCGCCTTCGGCCTGACCGTGCTCACCATGGCCTTCGCCATCGGCCCCATCTCCGGCTGCCACCTGAACCCCGCGGTGACCCTCGGCTTGGCGGTGGGAGGACGCTTCGCCTGGAAGGAGCTGCTCCCCTACTGGGCCGCCCAGGTGCTCGGCGCCCTGGCGGCCGGCGCGATCCTGTACGGCATCGCCTCCGGAAGGCCGGGCTTCGTCCCCAATGGGTTTGCCAGCAACGGCTACGGCCCACACAGCCCGGGCGGCTTCGGCCTCGGATCGGCCCTTCTGTGCGAGGTGGTGATGACCGCCTTCTTCCTCTTCGTAATCCTGGGGGCCACCTCGAAAAAGGCCGCGCCCGGCTTCGCACCCATCGCCATCGGGCTCTGCCTCACCCTCATCCACCTCGTCAGCATCCCCGTCACCAACACGAGCGTGAACCCCGCCCGCAGCACCGGCGTGGCCCCCTTCGCCGGAGGATCCTGGGCGCTCCAGCAGCTCTGGCTCTTCTGGGTGGCCCCCCTGCTGGGCGCCGCCCTCGCGGGCTTCCTGTTCCCGAAGCTGGAGCGCGAGTAGCCGGCTGCCAACAGCGCGCCGGAAGCAGGAAGGCGTGAAAATCACGTTTTCCCAACGCCCTTCCGACGGATGGGGCATCCCGCATGCCCGTCGTTCATGACAGGAAGGCGGCAACCGGGCTACCATCGCGCCTCACCCCTTGCGGGTCTTCATCCCCAGGAGTTCCCATGCGATGTATTCCCGCCGTCCTGTCCCTCGCCCTCACGGCCGCCACCCTTGGGCCTGCGCCCCTCCGGGCCCAGGCCGCCCCGGTCAAGGCCACCATCGCCGAAATGCTGGAGCCCCTGATGCTGCTGTGGCGGGACGGCTACCAGACGGTGGCCCCGTCCACGCGCTTCGAGTTCCAGGCGGCCCTGGGCGCCCAGGTGGCCCAGGCCTTCGTGGAGGGCAAGAGTCCCATCGCCCCCATGTCCCGGGAGCTCAACCCGGAGGAGCTGGCGGCCTTCAAGGCCAAGTGGGGCTACGCCCCCACCCGCGTCTCCGTGGCCCTGGACGCGCTGGTCATGCTGGTCCACGAGAGCAACCCCATCAAGGAGGCCCGGCTGGAGCAGCTGGACGCCGTCTGGTCCCAGACCCGCCTCATGGGCTGGCCGAAGGACATCCGCACCTGGGGCGAGCTGGGCGTGAGCGGCGCCAACTGGGCGAACCGCCCCATCGTCCTCATCGGCCACCCCGACGGTTCCGGCACGCGCGCGTTCTTCCGTGAGGCCGTGGAAGCCGGCGGCAAGGGCAAGGACAACGTCCGCCGCAGCGTGGACATCCTCTCGAGCATCGAGGAGGTCATCGCCAACCAGGCCGCCATGACCTACGGCTCCATCAGCCAGGTCTTCAAGGGCCTGAAGGCCATCCCCATCGTGCCCGTGGGCGGCAAGTCCGCCGTGGCCGCGAAGACGGAGACCATCCAGGAGGGCACCTATCCCATGCGCCGCTTCCTGGCCATCTACGTGAACAAGGCCCCGGGCAAGCCCCTCGACCCCGCCATCGGGGGATTCCTCCGCTACACCCTCTCCCCCGAAGGCCAGAAACAGGTGGAAACCAGCGGCTTCGTGGCGCTCTCCAAGGACCAGCTCGCGCGCCAGATGCGCCTCCTCGAACGCTGAGGCCCACGCGCACCCGCCCTGCCAGAAGCCCCGCCCCCGCGGGGCTTCCGGGCTTTTTCCCTTGGTGAGCCTTTCCTTTCACGGTACGCTGGCGGTTCTGCCGGACGCACGTGCCGGGAATCCAGCCCCCAAAGAGGGGCAACACACGAGGTGGACTGAATGTCCAAGCTTCTCAACATCATCAAGGGGCAGAGCGCCAAGCAGCTCGGCCGGATCAAGGTCCTGGACGCGGGCCTGCTCGACGAGAGCAGCACCGAAGGCCAGGAGTTCCTGGACGCCATCCAGGGCGAGACCCGCGCCCTCCGCCAGGAGGAAGTGGTCCGCGGCGTCGTCGTGGAGATCCGCGGGAAGGATGTCATCGTCGACATCGGCTACAAGGGCTCGGGCACCATCAACATCGACGAGTTCAACAACCCCGACGGCACCGTGGGTGTCGCCGTGGGGGACGTGGTCGAAGTGCTCGTGGAGCACCTCGAGGACGCGCACGGCAACGTGCGCCTCAGCCGCGAGCGCGCCGAGAAGATGAAGATCTGGGACGAGGTGGAGAAGGCCTTCCGCGCCAACCTCACCGTCCACGGCGTCGTGCTCGAGAAGGTCAAGGGCGGCCTGGCGGTCGACATCGGCATCCGCGCCTTCCTGCCCGGAAGCCAGGTGGACAGCAAGCCCGTCCGCAACCTGGATCCCTTCATCGGCAAGTCCTTCGACATGAAGGTCATCAAGGTGAACCGCCGCCGGGGCAACATCGTGCTGTCCCGCAAGCTCTACCTCGAGACCATCAGCGCCTCCATGAAGGAAGAGACCCTCGCGGGCCTCGAGGAAGGCAAGCTGGTTGAAGGCATCGTTAAGAACATCACCGAGTACGGCGCCTTCATCGACCTGGGCGGCGTGGACGGCCTGCTGCACATCACCGACATGAGCTGGGGCCGCCTGAACCACCCCAGCGAGATGTTCCAGGTGGGCGACAAGGTCGAAGTCGCCATCCTGAAGTACGACAAGGACACCGAGCGCGTCAGCCTCGGCTACAAGCAGAAGTTCCCCGATCCCTGGCTCTCCGTGGAGGAGCGCTTCCCCGTCCAGCACACCGTCAAGGGCAAGGTGGTCTCCATCACGGACTACGGCGCCTTCGTGGAGCTGGAGCCCGGCATCGAGGGCCTGGTGCACGTCTCCGAGATGAGCTGGACCAAGAAGGTCAAGTCCGCCAAGGGCATGGTCAACCTCGGCGACATGGTCGAGGCCGTGATCCTGGCCGTGGACGTGGACAGCCGCCGCATCAGCCTGGGCATGAAGCAGGTCACCCCCAACCCCTGGATGGAGGTCGCCGCCAAGTTCCAGCCTGGCCAGATCGTGACCGGCATCGTGCGCAACATCACCGAGTTCGGCGCCTTCGTGGAGCTCGAGGACGGCGTGGACGGCCTGATCCACATCAGCGACTTCAGCTGGACCAAGAAGATCAAGCACCCCGGCGAGCTGGTGAAGAAGGGCGACGAGGTGACCGCCAAGGTCCTGAACATCGACCCCGTCGCGCAGCGCATGAGCCTGGGCGTGAAGCAGCTCGAGCCCAACGTCTGGGAGATCTTCTTCGAGAGCCACCGCGTGGGCGACACCATGACGGGCAAGATCGCGCGCCTGACCGACTTCGGCGCCTTCGTCGACCTCGGCGAGGGCATCGAGGGCCTGGTGCACGTCTCCGAGCTGGCCCGCCGCCGTGTCGAGGAGATCCAGAAGGAGTTCCACGTGGGCCAGGAGCTGACGATGAAGATCGTCAAGCTCGACCCCACCGAGCACCGCATCGGCCTCTCCGTGAAGCAGTACGAGATGGACCTGGAGAAGGGCGAGATGGACGAGGCCAAGGCCAAGATGGAGCCCTTCAAGAGGGCCACCCTGGCCGACGCCTTCGCCCAGGCGAAGCGCGAGGACTAGCCCCGGCGGTTCACGCCGACACACAGGAAAGCCCCCGCAAGGGGGCTTTCCTGTGTCCGGGGTTCCCATGCTTCGAAGGAACCCGATGGCCTCCTGGCGTCAATGCCCATGAACGTACAAGCCCCAGGCCATGCCCGTCACCGGCGTGGGCGTGGGTTTCGAGGCGAAGGAAGCCCAGAAGACCGGCGACAGAAGACACCACGGCCGCTTTCTTCATAGCATTCTCACGATGGGAAGCCCGATTGTTTCAGATCACGCGCCAGGATGAGCTACGCTGGTAGGCAGCCACCGGCCCCCTCTTCCTATGCCTCCCGACCACTCGCCCCTTTGCCCTTGATGTCCTTCCTCGATCTCGCGCCCCTGCTGGACGCCCACGCCGCGGAACCCCTGCCCCTTCAGGCCGCCCGCCTGCTGGCCCGGGAGATCCTTGAGGGCCGCATCGCCCCGGGAGAGGCCGTGCCCAGCTCCCGGAGCCTGGCGGAAAGTCTGGGGCTTTCCCGGCACGTGGCCATGTCCGCCCTCCGGGAGCTGGAGCTGGAGGGCTGGGTGCAGAGCCGTCCGGGCAGCGGGACCTACGTGGCGGATCCCCCGCCCGCCTCCCTGCCCCGGGCCTGGGGCCAGGCGCCCGAGCGCCCCTCCATGCCCGAGGCAACCCCCTTCGAGCTGTCGAACGGCCTGGAGCCCGTCTCCACCCTGGCCGCCAGCGCACTCGACCTCTCCGAGGATGTCCCCGACGCCCGCCTGGCGCCCAAGGAAGCCCTCGGGCGGGGCTACCGCCGCGCCCTCCAGCGCCACGGAAACGAGCTGCTGGGCCGCGGGGAGAGCCGCGGCAACCGCCTTCTCCGGGAGGAACTCGCCCGCTACCTCCGGGAAAACCGGGGACTGAGGGTCGAGGCGGAGCACCTCCTCATCACCCGGAACATCCCCATGGGGCTCGGCCTCGTGGCGGCCGCCCTGAGGGGAGAACGCGGCGTGGAGGACCCCGGTGACCCCGCCTACCGCGAAGCCCTGGGTGCGGCCTGCCGCCTGCACCCCGTGCCCGTGGACCTGGAGGGCCTGGTGCCGGAGTCACTTGAGGCGCTGCTGACGCAAGTCCCTCTCAGCCTGCTTTGCGTGACGCCCCGCGCCCAGCTCCCCACGGGCGCGCCCCTCAGCCCCGCCCGGCGCGCGCGCCTGCTGGAACTCGCCCGGGAGCATGATTTCGCCCTGGCGGAGGTGGATCCCGACCTGGAGTTCGCCTGGGAGCACCCGGCCCCCCTGCCCATGGCCGCAGAGGATCCGGAGGGCCGGGTGATCCACCTCGGTTCCCTGGCCCACCTGCTGGCGCCGGGCCTCGGGCTCGCCTACCTCGCGGCCCCCACTTCCCTGGTGGACCGCCTGGCCCGCCTGCGCCAGCGGCTGGAACCCCAGGGCGACCGGGTGCTGGAGTGGGCCGTGGCCGACCTCCTGCGGGACGGCGACCTGGAGCGCCATGTGGCCCGAAGCCGCAAGATCTACCGGGAGCGCCGGGACGCCTTCCTGGAGGCCCTCACCCAGACCCTGGGCGAGGAATTCCGCGTCCATCCGGCCCCCGCAGGCTTCTCCTGCTGGCTGGAACTCCCCGCCGGGCTCGACGCCGCGGCGTGGTGCGCCAGGTGCCGCTGCGCCGGCCTGCGGATCCTCCCGGGAAGCCGCTTCGACGCCCAGGGACGCCCCCTGCCGAACCTGCGCCTGGGTTTCGCCCACCTGGACCCGGAAGAGGCCCGCAGCGCCCTGGCCATCCTGAAGGGCGCCCTGCCGGAGCACCATGGCTGAGCTCCCCACTCCCGGCTCTCCGCCCGAACGGCTCGGTCCCTACCGCATCCTGGACCGCCTGGGCGAAGGGGGCATGGGCGTCGTCTACCTGGCCTACGACGAGGACCTGGGCCGCAGGGTTGCCCTCAAGTGGCTCAAGCAGGCCACCCATGCCACCGTGGAGCGCCTGCGCCAGGAGGCCCACCTCCACGCCCGGGTGGAGCACCCGGCCGTGTGCCGCCTCTATCAGGTGGGCGTGTGGGAAGGCTGGCCCTACCTGGTGATGCAGCTCGTCTCGGGCCGCACCCTGGACCAGGTGGCCCCCTCCCTGCCGCTCGCCACCCTCCTGCGGCTGATGGCCACCCTGGCGGACGGCGTCCACGCCGCCCACCGGCAGGGCCTCATCCACCGGGACCTGAAGCCCACCAACCTCATGGTCGAACCCGACGAGGCGGGCGGCTGGCGCCCCTACGTCATGGACTTCGGCCTGGCCCGGGAGGAGTCCTCCGACAGTTTCACCGACGCGGGCGTGATCCTCGGCAGCCCCGCCTACATGGCCCCCGAGCAGGTGAGGGGCGGATGGGTCGACCCGCGGACGGACGTCTACGGCCTGGGCGCAGCCCTCTTCGAGGCGCTCACGGGACGGCCTCCCTTCCAGGGCCAGATCGCCGAGCTCATCCTCCAGGTGCAGACCCAGGAGCCTCCCCGTCTGCGGGACCTGGCCCCCGAGCTGCCCCGGGACCTGGAGGCGGTGCTCCAGACCTGCCTCGCCCGGGATCCCGCCCGGCGCTATCCCAGCGCGGCGGGCCTGCGCGACGACCTGCTCCGGGTGCTGGATGGAGAACCCGTGCGTGCACGGCGAATCTCGCAGTTCGCCCGCCTGGGGCACTGGATCCGCCGCAACCCCTTGACCAGCGGCCTCGCCGCCCTGGCCGTGGCTGCCTTCATCACCGCCGGCCTCTTCTGGGAGGCGGGCCAGCGCCGCACCCAGGCCCAGGCCTACTGGGCCCCGCGCCTCGGCCGCGAGGCCGAGCACATGGAAGCCGCCATCTACAAGGCCTACAGCCTGCCCGCCCACGACATCCGGCCCGAGCGCAACGACGTGCTGGCGCAGATCGCCCGGATCCGACGGGAGCTGGCGGCCCAGGGCAGCTGGCCCCAGGCCGCAGGACGCCTGGCCATCGGGCGCGGCCTGATGGCGCTGGGCCGCCTCGACGAAGCCCGCAGCGAATTCGAGGGCGCCTGGCGAGCCTCCCGCGGGCGGGATCCCGAGATCGCCCAGGCACTGGGCCTTTCCCTCGCCCGCCTCTACCAGCGGGACCTGGAGGGCCTCCGCGGCCAGGTGCGGGAAGACCGCAAGAAGGCCCTGGCCAGCGAGCTGCTGAACCCGGCGCGCGAACTCCTGGGCCAGGCCAAGAGCCTCCATTCCGAGAGCACGGCCTACGTGGAAGCCGTGCTCGCCCTGGTCGAGGAGAAGCCGGAACAGGCGCTCTCCCTCGCCCGGGAAGCCCAGCGCCGCCAGCCCTGGTTCCTGGAGGCCTGGGGCCTGGAGGCGGACATCCACCTCTACCAGGCCAACGCGCGCATCGGGGACGGCGCCTTCCGGGATGCGGAGGCCTGCCTCGCCCAGGCGGGCGGCGCCCTGGCCCAGGCCCTCGCGATCGGCCGGAGCTCCCCCATGGCCTACCTGGGGGAGCTCCAGCGGCGGATGACGTATCTCCAGCTCCGGCTCGACCAGGGGAAGGTGGAACGCCAGGACCTGGACTGGGCCCTGCAGGCCGTCGCCCAGGCCCTGAAGGTGGATCCCGACAACTGGCAGGTCCTGAACTGCGCCTCCGCCATCCACCGGCGCTGGGGCGCCGCGATGCTGGAGGCCCAGCGGGATGCCGAGCCCGCCCTGGACGAGGCCATCCGCTGCGCCGAAGCCGGCCTGCGCCTGCGCCCTTCCGACACGCAGCTCCTGAACAACCTGGGAACCGCCCTGCGCTACAAGGCCGGCAGCATGAACGAGCGGGGCGCGGACCCCCGGCCCACCCTCGCCAGGGCCACGGAGGCGCTGCAGAAGGCCATGGACCGTCCCGCCTTCGCCGACTACCTCCTCAACAACCTCGGCAACTGTCATGCCCTGCAGGCCACCTGGGAGCTGGCCCACGGGGCGGATCCCAGGGCCACCATCCGGCAGGCCGCCACCTGCTTCAGGAAGGCCACCGCCCTGCGCCCCTGGGCGGGCCACGGGTACAGCGAAGCCATGGCAGACCTGGACGCGGGCAGCTTCCTGACCTGGCAGGACCAGGATCCCCTCCCCGCCCTGGACGCCGCCGTGAAGGCCATGGAGGAATCCCTGGCGCTCAACCCCAACTTCTATCTCAGCCACCGGGGCATGGCCGAGATCCGCCTCGCCAGGGCCGCGGCCCTGACGGCCGCGGGGCAAAGCCCCCTGGAAGAGCTGAGGCGCGCCGAGGCCCACCTGGACCAGACCCTGCGCCTCAATCCCGCCCTCACCCCTCTCGCGCAGGCCATGAAGGCCCGCTGCGCGGCCCTGCGGGCCGCCTCGGTCCGCACGCCCGCCGACCACGCCGAGGCACGGCGGGCGTGCGAACGCGCGGCGGCACGGCCCCTGGGACCAGACGCGGCCCTCGCCTGGGCCGAAGCCGTGGCCGATATGCCCCAGGCCCCACCCGCCCTTGCCGCCATAGCGCTGCGCATCACGGAGCAGTCCCACGCACGCCGCCCCTGGGATGCGCGGCCCCTCCTCCTGAAGGGACGCCTCCTGCTGGCCCTGGGCCGGAAGCCCGAGGGCGGGGCAGCCCTGCGGAACGCGGCCGCATGCAACGCCAACCTCCGCCCCCTGGCCCGGCGCCTCGCGGGAGACGTCCGACCCTAGCGCCGGAAGAAGGCTCCGATGCCCTGCACCACGGCCTCGGCGAAGCGCTCCCGGAAGCGGGGATCCTTCAGCAGCTCCGCGTCCTCGTCGTTGGTGAGGTTCAGCACCTCCACCAGCACCTTGGCCCCGGCGCTGCTGTAGCGGAGCACGGCGGGCACGTAGCTCTTTCCGCCCCGGTGGATGACGTTGCGGATGGGGCGGTTGGCGTGGATGGGCAGCTCCGCGGCGCGGACGGCCTTCAGGAGCGCCTCCGCCAGCTGGCGGCTGCGGGCCTCTCCGCGCAGTTTGTCCTTGGCCGTGAAGGCCACGCCCGCGCTGCGCTTCATCTCGGCCACCCCCCCGCCCCGGGCGGGGGAAAGGCGGAAGGAGGCGGGGACCTGGGCGGCCCCCGGCACGTAGGCCATGGCGCCCCGGGCGCTGGGGTGCAGGCTGTCCGCGTGGAAACTGAGGAAGAGCGTCCGCTCCCGGTCGCCGGAGGCGGGCCGGGCCAGGTCGTTGGCAAGCACCCAGCGCAGGTGCACGCTCGTGGCCAGCGGCCCCTCGCCGTCGCTGGCGTAGGGCGGCGTGGTGAGGATCTCCGCGGCGCGGGTGGGCTTCAGGATGCGGTCGCGCACCCGGAAGCCCACGGAGGGATAGCGCACCGTGCAACTCACCCGGGCCTCCGTCCGCTGCTCCAGGAGCCTGCGCACGCGCTGGACGATGTCGTAGACGTAGTCGGACTCCCAGACCCCGTTGGCCATGGCACCCACGTCCACCCCGCCGTGGCCGGGGTCGAGCACGATGCGGACGCCCTTGAGGCGGGGGCCCGCCTCCACGCGGGCGGTGCGGCGCACCTCCTCGCGCACCTCGCGTTCCTCGCGCAGGGCCTCGGAGCCCTCGGGCTGGAAGGGATCCGCAAGGGCATCCACCGGGATCTTCACCAGGGTCCCGGGCGGGATGGACCGGAGGTCCTGGATGCCGCTGCGGCGGGCCAGCTGCGCGGCCAGCTCGTTGACCTCCTTCGGCTCCACGCGGTCGGTGTACCGCATGACCACGCTGGAGTAGAGCGCCTCGCCCTTGCGCAGGCGGTAGGCGGCGTAGCGCCCTTCGGCGTCCTCCCCGTAGGTGAGCAGGGCGCGGTAGGCGGCCACCCTGGCCTCGTCGTCCAGGTCGTCCTCGGGCGTGCTGCGCACCGGAAGGCCCTTGGCCCGCCCGCCGAGCTCGGCGCTGAGCAGGTCCATGGGAACGCGCCAGACGTCGCCCTTCCGCAGCTTTTCGGGGCAGCCCGGGTTGAGGGCCTGGAGGCGGTCGTAGTTCTGGCCGTGGCCCGTGAAGAGGACGCTCAGGAGCCACACGGACTCCAGCTGGGGCCAGCGCACCACGTGCCGCACGCCGTCCTTCCGCCAGGCATCCTCCGGAAAGAGGGACTGCAGGGCCCAGCGCTTGCCCTCGGGGCTGAGGCCCTCGAAGGGCACCCACGCCCCTTCGGCCTTCCGCGCGAGGAAGGCCGGGGGAAGGCCCTGCGCCTCCGCCTGGAGCCCCTTGCGGAAGACCAGCCGAAGGGCGGTGCGGCCTCCACCGGGAAGCCGCACCTTCAGGCAGGCCGGCTCCGGGTCCGCCGCCGCGAGCAGCGCGGGGGCGAGGAGGAGCGCAGAGACCCGGGTCAGCCCTCCCATGGCACCTCGCCGGTCTCGCCCTGGAGCCCGCGCGCGATCCACGCCTTCAGGGCCTCGCAGAGGCCCTCGGCATCCCCCGCGCGCTGCTCCAGGAAGGCCGCGAAGCGGCGCTCCAGGTGCGAAAGGCCCTCCTCCAGCAGAAAGAGCCGGTCGGAGATGCGGCCGGAAGGATCCTTCGCCTGGCTGGGCGGCAGCTTCATGGCGCTGGCGTCCAGCGTGGCGGCGTTCAGCATGAAGGTCCACTCCAGGTCGCCGGAGAGCAGGCGCACCTTGGCCTTGGAAGGGCGCATGCCGCGGGAGAGCGCCTCGAAGGCCTCCCGGCTCTCGGTGGGATTGCCCTTGCGCAGGGAGAGTTCCTTCACGTCGCCCCGCTCGCTCACCAGCACCAGGGTGTCGTCCAGGAAGCAGGCGCTGCTGTCGCCCTCCAGACCGGTGGTCCCGCCCTCGTCCAGGCCCCGCATCCAGAGCCAAAGCACGAATTCCTCGCCCAGGAAGCGCCCCTGCTCGATCAGCTCCATCGGCTTCATCAGGCCTCCTCCAGGCTCAGGTCAAGGGGATCGAGGGCCATCAGGCCCTCCACGGGGATCCGCGGCACCAGGCGCCCGGCCAGCAGCAGGGGCGCCAGGGGCTGGAGCTCGCAGCCGAAGGACTTCATGAAGAGCCCCACCAGCGCGCCCTGGGTCTTGCCCGAGCCGGCCGTGCTCCACAGCACACCGCCCTTCATGTCCCAGGCCACCTCCGCCACCTTGGGGGTGGGCAGCACCTTGCGGAGCAGCTCCTCCTTCACCTCGTCCTGGAGGCTCACGCGCGCCTCCTTGCCCACGAAGGCGAGGTCCTTCTCCTTCATCACCTGCTGGATGCGCAGGTCCACGTGGGACTTCAGCAGGAGCGGCGGCACGCGCCGGGTGTCGATGCGCAGGCCGAAGACGGCGAAGCGGTCCTGGCTCACCCAGTTGGGATCGGGTTCCGCGAGGAGGGGGTTGCGCCAGTCGCACCACCCGAGGCGCTCCTCCTCGAGACCGTCCTCGAAGGGCCGGAAGCGGTCCTGGGAGAGACCTTCCAGCAGGAGCTTCTCGTCGGGGACGGGCCCCAGGACGAGGTAGCGGCGTAGGGAGAGATTGCCCTGAAGGAGGCTCATGCCCGTCTCCGGAAGAGGCGCCCGAGGCTGCCGATGACGCCGCCTCCGCCCTGGTGCAGGGCGGGGTCGGGATGGTGGACCTGCAGCGCCTCGCCGGGCACCGGCAGGGGAAAGCCGGGATCGTCGAGCGCCAGGAGCAGGGCCGTCACGTTGTCGCGCCCCCCGTGGTCCAGGGCGCGGTCCAGCAGGATCTCCAGGGTGCGACGCACGGAAAGGCCCCGGGACAGAGTTTCGGCGATCCGGGCGTCCTCCACCTCGCCGTGCAGGCCGTCGGTGCAGAGGAGCAGCCGGTCGCCGCGGCGCAGGGCCACCTTGCCGAGCACGGCCTTCACGGGGTGGGGACAACCCAGGGCCTGGGTGATCATGCTGCGCTGGGGGTGCGTGCGGGCCTCCTCCTGGGTGAGGAGGCCGTCGCGGATCATCGTGTCGACGAGGGTCTGGTCCTGGGTGAGCTGCACCAGGTGCGGGTGCCGGTAGAGGTAGGCGCGGCTGTCCCCCACCTGGCAGAGGTAGGCGTGGCCGTGCCAGACCACGGCGGCGGTCAGGGTGCTGCCCATGCCGCGGGCGCTGCGGTCCTCGTCCGAATAGCGGATCACCGAGCGGCTGGCCTCCTCGGCCCCGTCCATCAGGGCGCCGAGGAGCCCCTCTTCCCGGGCGGTGGCCACGGGGAAGCGCCCCCAGCGCCCGAAGAGGTTCACGGCCAGACTCGCCAGGCCCTCCCGGCTGGCGATCTCCCCCGCCGCGGCGCCGCCCATGCCGTCCGCCACCGCGGCCAGGAGGCCCATGGGGCAGAAGCCCTGGCGGCGGCGCAGGCCGTTGACGAGGGGCTCCTCCCCGTCCAGCGCGCTCACCAGGTACGCGTCCTCGTTGTTCTTCCGAACGCACCCCTGGTGGGTGATGGCAGCGTAGTCGATGAGCATGGTCCGGGGGAGGCCTTCCTTCGCGTCGTGGGTGCCTGGAACAGGAGGGCCCGCCTCGGTACGCAAACCATGGGGACCCATGCTTCCATCATAGCCGCGCGGCTCCCCGCACCGGTGCGGCCTTCCGCGCTGGAAGGCCCGCGACACCGCGGGCAGGATGGGGGCATGACCACGCCCGCCCTCGTCCTTCTGGCCCTCCTTGCCTTGGTCGTGCTCTGGCTTGCCTATAGAATCGGAAGGATCCTCCTGCGCGTGCTGGCCGGCCTGGTCTTCCTGGCCCTGGTGGGTGCGGGGATCCTGCACGTCGTCCTGCGTTGACCGTTCCACCGAAGGAGTTCCCATGGCCCTCACCTGTCCCAACTGCGGCGCCGACCTCACGGCCCCCCAGAGCGTGCGCATCGCCGAGTACCAGTTCGGCCGCCTCGAGGCGGTGGACCAGCCCCTCTCCGAAGGCCCCGGCTTCGTCTACCACCCCGAGGTGCCCGACAGCTACACCCTCCTCTGCAACGCCTGCCGCCGCCTGGTGCGCACCCTGCCCCTGAAGAAGTAGCCGCCGCGTTTCGCCGGTACAAGCCAAGGGCCCCGCACGGGGCCCTTGGCTTGTGGATGCCGCCCTCCTAGGACTTCAGGATGCGCGGCGTGATGAAGATCAGCAGCTCGGCGGTCTTCTCCTGGTCGGACTTGGACCGGAAGAGCCAGCCCAGGACCGGGATGCGCCCCAGGAAGGGGATGCCGTTGTATTCCTTCGTGTTGTTCGTGGTGTAGACGCCGCCCAGGATCGCCGTGCCGCCATCCTTCACCAGCACCTGCGTGTCGATGGCCTTGCGGACGATGGTGGGGGAGCCCAGCACCGTGCGGCTGAAGTCCGCCTCGGACTTCTCGATCTGCAGGTCCATGATGATGGTGCCGTCATTGGTGATCTGGGGCGTGACGTTCAGCTCCAGGTTCGCCTCCACGAAGGCCACGGTGATGGCGCCGCCCGCGGCGCCGCCCTGCTGGGAGGGATAGGGGATCTTCTCGCCGGAGAGGATCTTGGCCTTCTTGTTGTTCTGGGTGACGATCTTCGGGTTGCTGACGATCTTGACCTTGCCGTCCTTCTGGGCGGCCTGCAGGATCGCGTTCACGCTGAAGTGCTGGCTGAGGAAGGAGACCCAGAACTCGCCGGAGGGCGACGTGAGGGTGGTGTTGGTGCCCCAGGCCGTTCCCGCGCTCTGGCCGGAGGCGGTGCGCGTGAAGCCCTGACCGCTGTTCCAGGAGCGCCCGAAGCCCCAGGGGGCGTCGACCTCCTTGAGGGCCCCGCTCACGGGATCCATCTGGGTGAGCTTCAGGCTCTTGGAGCCGGAGTTCGACTGGGGGAAGTTCACGCCGAAGGCCTGCTCGTAGCCCCGCGTCGCCTCGATCACGCGGGCCTCGATCTGGACCTGCTGGATCTGCACATCCAGCGTCGCGAGCAGGTCCTCGACCAGGGGGATGTAGCGCGGCAGGTCGCTGATGATCATCGTGTTGGTGCGCTCGTCGATGATCAGGCTGCCCCGCTTGCTCAGGATCTTCTCCACCACCGGCTTGGCCTCGGCCACCTTCGCGAAGGAGAGGGGACGGGTGATGCTGGTGAGGTCGCCCGCCAGGGCCTTGGCCTCGTCCAACTTCTTGCGGTCCTCCTCCTCCTTCTGGAGCTTCTCGATCTTCGCGACGCGGATGACGCCGTTGCTGACCTCCTTGCCGAGGGCAGCGTGCTTCAGGATCACGTCCAGAACCTGGTCCCAGGGCGTGTCCACGAAACGGAAGGTGTAGATGCCCTGCACATCCTGGTCCGCGACCAGATTGAGCTTGGCGTGCTCGGCGATGATGCGCAGGAAGTCCTGGATGTCCGTCCCCTTGACGTCGATGGTCATCCGGGAGCCCGTGTAGCGCTGGGGCGCTTCGCCCAGCACGCGCCCCGCACGGGAGGCTTCGGTCCGCGGAGCCGGCTGGGCCTCCTGGGCCCGGAGCCCGGGGGTCGCGGGCAGCAGGGAGCTGACCGCTAGGGAGGGAAGGGCCTGGAAGCTCCCGCCCACGGCGGGGATGGCGCTCACGGGGGCGGCCTTGGCGACCTGGGGTGCCACGACGGGCGCGGGCGCCTTTTCCGCGGCGACCACCGCCGGAGGGGCGGCAGGGAGCGCGGGAGGAGGAGGCACCGCGGCCTGGGCCACGACGCGGCCCGTGCCCGGCGTCAGGGAGACCCGGAGGCCGTCGCCTGCAGCGGCCACGGAGGCCTGGGTCCCGGGAGCCACCTCGAAGACCACGCGGGTCACGGGCACCGGGCTCGTCGTGAACTGGGCGATGCGGCTGCGGCGGATGAGGGGGTGCGTCAGGCTCTTGACCGTCTTGAGGCTCACCACGCTGCCGCGGTGCACGCCGGGAAGATCCAGCACCACCCGGTCAGGACCGCGAAGCACCTCGATCCGGGGCTCGCCCGCGAAACCGGGGATGGACAGGGTCACCACCGCGCCGGCTCCGGCGTCGGGCTGGACCGCCACGCCCTGGAGGGTGTTCTTCCCGGCGCTCTCCGGATCCGAGACGGCCTTGACATGCGCTCCGGCCAGGAACACGCATCCGGCCACCAGCAAGGAACTCAGGCGAGCATTCATCGTTTACCCTCCTCGCGCTTGAACGGCTTGACGACGGTCCGGAAGACGGACCGGGTACCTGCGGCGACATCCCACTGGCGGAAGGTCACCGCGGTTTCACTGATGGCGGCGATCTCGCCGTCCCGGAAGCGGTACCCCACCGGGAGCATCCGCGTGTTGCCTCTGGAATCGGACACGACCGCGAGGGCCCTGCCCCCGGAAATCACGCGTCCCTTGACGCCCACGTCATCCACAAGGTCCCCCCGGGAGCTCTGTTCGGCATCGGAGGGTGCACTGAAGGGATCCCGCACCAGGCCGGGACGGTAGGGCGTCGGCTTGGCCATCAGGAGCTCCTCGAGAGGGATCTCCTGGGGCGTGGCCGCAGGCGTCGCGGCGCCGGCCTTGGGGGCCTCAGCTGCAGGCGCGGGCTTGGGCTTGGAAGCGGGCTGCTGCGCGCACAACGCGGTGCAGGCGGCAAGCAGGGGAAACAGGAAGGCGTTGGCCATGGATCAGTCTCCTTCACCGGCAGCCGCCTTGGCGGGTGCGGGGCGCGCGCCCTTCTTGGGGGGTTCGGGCTTGGGATCCATCGGGTTGTAGACGAAGGCGCTGATCCGGCAGGTGATCGCCACGGGGAAGGCCGCGCGGTTGGGCTCCCGCTTCAGCGAAAGCTCGCTCAGGTTGACGATCTTCTCGTAGCCGGAAACCAGGCTGGTGAACTGGCCGAAGTTGTGGAAGCCGGAACGGAACTGGAAGGTGAAGGGGTACTCCGTGTAGTAGTCGCGCTTGATGGCGCTCTCCACCTTGAAGGAGACCTGCTCCACGCCCGCCTGGTCGGCCACCTTCTTGACCCGGTAGGGGATCTCGCCCCGATCCGTCTCGGTGGGCATGATCTTGATCAGTTCCTCGATCACCTTTTCCTGCTGGGCCACTTCGACCTTCAGCTTTTCGTAGTTGGCCTTCAGGGCGTAGCCCTTGTCCACGTCCTTCTGGAGCGCCTCGTTGGTCGCCTCGAGGGACCGGAGGTCGTCCCGCTTCCCGCCGAGGAGGAACCAGGCCAGCACGGCGACGAGCAGACCCGCGAGCCCTCCGATCAGGATCTGGTTGCGAAGTTGGGAGTTCATCGGCACATCCTCAAGGGTTCTTCAAGTCGAAGGAGATCGTGAACTCGACGGTGCTGCCCTTCTTGTTGGCCGTCGGATAGTTCACGTTCTGGAACCACTTGTTCTGTTCCACGAGCTTCGCCCGGAAGGCGTTGATGGCCTCGAAACTGGCGCTCTCGCCCTGCACGGTGACCGCGGTTCCCTTCTGGCTGATCTCCTTGAACCACACGTCGTCAGGAAGGGCGTTGGCGATCTCCTCCATGAAGTGGACCGGCTGGTGCTGGGCGCGGCGCAGCCCGAGCATCACTTCCTTCTTCTTCTGCAGGGCCTCCTTGCGGCGGCGGAACTCCTGCTCGAGCTTGATGTACTTGTCCAGCTCGGCCTTGGTGCGTTCGAGTTCGACCTTCTTCGCCTCGGCCTTGGCGACCTCGCGCTGGAGCATCAGCCAGTAGATGCCGCCGAAGGAGGCGAAGACCAGGCCCACCACGATGCCGGCGACCGGCACGCTCATCCGGCCTGCCCCTTCGCCCGCGGCGTAGACCTGGGCGACCTCGGCCTTCTCGGGCTTTTTCGCCCCGGCCTGGAGAACGGCGTCTCCGAGAAGATTGATCCTGATCATCGGTCCCCCACTTGGCGCAGAGCCAGACCGACCGCGACGGTGGCCGTGCACCCGATGTCGCGGACCGCGGCAGGGTCCACGCTCCGCTCGTCGAGTTCCATGAGCTGGAACGGATTGAGCCGGTCCACCGACACCCGGAGGCGGTCCCCGAGCACTTCGGTCAGTCCGACGATCTTGGCCGTCCCCCCGGAGAGCAGCACCCGGTCGAGGCGGTCCACCTTGAAGCTGGACTTGAAGAAGTCGATGGTGCGCCCGAGCTCGTCCGCGAAGGAATCCGCAATGGCCGTCAGGGAGGGCTCGATGTCCTCGGGGGCGCGCCCATCCGCCGGAATGCCCTGCTTGAGACGCTCGGCACTCTCGCGACCGACGCCCCAGTCCTCCATGACCTTCTCGGTGAAGCGGTTCCCGCCCCAAGCAATGTCGCGCCAGAAGACTGACTTGCTGCCCACCACCATGGTCAGGTTGGTGAAGTTGGCCCCCACGTTCACGAGGGCGACCACCTCGTCGCGCCCCCCGAGGCTGCTGTTCACCTCGTTGGCGTTCTGGAGGGCGAAGACGTCGACATCCACCGTCACGGCCTTGGCCCCCGCCTGGGCGACGCAGGCCAGGTAGGCCTCGAGCTTGTCCTTGCGGCAGGCCACAAGGATCACGTCCATCTGGCCGTCCGCAGGACGCTCCTCGAGGATCGCGAAATCCAGGGCGTAGCTGTCCAGCCCCTGCCCCGCCGGGAAGAAGCTCTCCGCCTCCCAGCGCACGGATTCCGCCAGCTCCGCCGGGCTCATGAGCGGGAAGGTCACTTTCTTGACCATCACCTGCTGGCCGGACACGGAGATGGCCACCTCGCGCGCCTTGATCTTCTGCTCGGCCAGGACCTGGCGGATGGCGTTGGCCACGGCGTTGCTGTCCATGATGTCGCCATCGACGATGGCGTCCGCAGGCACGGGGGCCATGCCCAGCTTCTGCAGCTTGTACCGCAGGCCGGCGCCCTTGCCCACGGCCTGGAGCTCGCAGACCTTCACGCTGCTGGAACCGATATCCAGGCCGACAAGGAGTTTCTTCTTGCTATCGAAAAGACCCACCGGGAGCCTCGCTAATTAGGAGAATGGCGACAAATTCTAACGTCCTGTCCATCCACGTCAAGCTGTTCGTCCGAGATTCTCACGCACAATCTGGTTCAAAACCGATGAGCACCGCGGTGATGTTGTCTTCTCCACCGTTCTCCCGGGCCTTTTCGACCAGGCGGCGGGCGGCTTCCTGAAGGGACGAAGAGCCCTGCACAAGCCTCCAGATTTCCTCGTCCTGCAGCATTCCTGACAGTCCGTCGGAGCAAAGCAAAAGACGGTCCAACTCCGAAACCTGGAACTCCTGCACGCTCACGTCAAGATCGGCCCCGTTCCCCAGCGCCTGAGTGATGACGTTGCGGAAAGGATGCTTGCGGGCCTCCTCCGGCGTCAGGATGCCGTTGGCGACCTGCTCGGCCACCCAGGAGTGGTCGCGGGTCACCTGGCGGATGCCCTTCCCGTCCAGCAGGTATCCCCGGCTGTCCCCCACGTGCACCATGGTCACGCGGGCACCATGCACCAGACAGGCCACCACCGTGGAGCCCATGGACTCCCGCTCGGGGTTGGTGCGGATGTCGTCGAGGATCGCCTGGTCCGTCAGCAGCAGCGCTGCCTTCAGGCGGTTGCCGTCGAAGGGGAGCGTCACGTCGTATTCCAGCGGCCAGGTCTGGTCCTTCTCCACGGTCTGGGCGATGAACTGGCCCACCCGCTCCACGACGATCTGGCTGGCCACCTCTCCCGCCGCATGCCCGCCCAGGCCGTCCGCCACCACGAAGAGGCCGAGCTCCATGTCGATCAGGAAGTTGTCCTCGTTGTGCTTGCGCACGCACCCGACATCCGTCTGCCCAGCCGCCACCAGCCTCATGTCAACCTCGCTTCTGGAACCGGTTCAAGAGCTGGCGGAACTGGTCCATCAGCCCCACCGGGGCCGCCGCCTGGGCCGCCGCCGCACGCTTGCGTTCCTGGACGAAGACCCGGTGGTTCGGCGCCAGGGTCCGGGCGCTCTCCAGCAGGCGCGCCGCGCGGGCGTGCATCCCCTCGCCCCGGAAGACCTCGGAAAGCTGGATCATGCTCTCCGCATCCTTGGGGTTCAGACGGATGGCCGTCTCCAGGCTCCTCACCAGCAGCCGCTTGTCGCCATCCCCCGCCTGGAGCACCTTCGCGAGGAAGACGTGGTACTCCGCCTTCTCGGGATCCATGCGGATCGCGTACTGGGCCAGCCCGAGGGCGCGCTCCGCCTGGCCTTCCGCCAGGGCCTTCCCCGCGTCCTGGAACCAGTCCTCGGCCGTCCGCTCCGTCATGGGAACCGAAGGCGAAGCCGCCTCTGCCTTCCTGGGGGCCTCCGCCGCCTGGGAGCCCCCGAAGCGGCGCTGGAATTCCTCGCGCTTCTGCGGGTCCTTGAGAAGGCTGAAGGCCTCGGCCAGCTGGCGGAAGCGCTGCTCCGCCGCCTCCTTCTCGGCGCCGGTGAAGCGGTCGGGATGCCACTGCTTCGCCAAACGATGGTAGGCGGAGCGGATCTCCTCGGGAGAGGCGCTCAGGGGGATGTCCAGGATCTCGAAGGGGTTCATTGAGGTTCAGGCGACAGGCGATAAGGGTTCAGGGCAGGTTTCGGCTGGAGGGATCTGCTGTGCAGGACCAGGATAACCGGAGCCGCCCTGGAGGAAATCGAGGAAGGGGCTGTCAGATTGGCCGCATTTCGCGCCCACCGCAAGCGCGGGCACGCGCTACCCGCAGGCTGCGGAGGCATGCCAGCATGCGGGAAGCGGGGACCACGCGGATGCAGCCACGCCTTCTCACCACCCTGCGCGGAACCCTCGGCACCGGCGCCTGTTCCGCCCGGGCCCTGGCCGAGCAGGCCCTTGCGCGCATCGCCCGCATGGACCCCACCCTGAACGCCGTCGCCCGCTGCCATGCAGACGAAGCCCTCGCAGCCGCGGATGCCGCGGACCGGCGCCTCCGCGCGGGCGAGCGCGGCCCCATGCTAGGCATCCCCATCGCCCTGAAGGACAACCTGGCCCAGGCGGGCCTGCCCCTGGGCAACGGCTCGCGCCTGCACCCCGGTTTCCGCTCGCCGACAAGCGCAACCGTGGTGGCCCGCCTCCTGGAGGCCGGCGCCGTGCCCGTGGCTCGCACGAACCTGGACGCATTTGCCATGGGGTCCAGCGGCGAGCACTGCGCCGCCGGTCCCGCCCGCAACCCCTGGGCCCCGGACCGCGTGCCCGGCGGCAGCAGCTCGGGCTCGGCGGTGGCGGTGGGGGCGGGCTACGTCCCCTTAGCCCTGGGCAGCGACACCGGGGGCAGCGTGCGGCCCCCGGCCGCCTTCTGCGGCCTCACCGCCCTGCGTCCTTCCTACGGCGTCCTGAGTCGCAGCGGGTTGACGGCCATGGCCTCGAGCCTCGACCAGGTGGGCCTCCTCGCCCACAGCGCCCGGGACCTGGCCGCAGGGCTCTCGGTGATGGCCGGCGTGGACCCCCTGGACAGCACCAGCTGCGCCCTTCCCGGCCAGGAACGCCTCGCCTCCCTTGGGCCCGCCTCCTGGAAGGGGCTGCGCGTGGGCATGCCCGCCGAGTATTTCAGGGAGGACATCGCCCCCGGGGTGCGCTCCCGCCTGGAGGAGGCGATCCGCCAGATGGAGGCCCTCGGCGCCAACCTCACCGAGGTCAGCCTGCCCCACGCCCTGGTCGCCCTGGACGCCTACGGCATCCTCAACGCCGCCGAGGCCGCCAGCAACCTCCCCCGCTTCGACGGCGGGGGCTTCGGCCCCCCTCTCGCGGGCGGAAACCTGGGGGGCATGAT
>CAXYVC010000006.1:0-54137 GCA_964292295.1 uncultured bacterium | reverse complement strand
CGCTTCACGTGCTGACCCGACTCCGCACCGGCGAGGACGAGGGCGGCGGCTTCGAGTCCAGTGATTTCCTCTACGCGAAACCGGAGGGCAGCGGGTACGAGGTGGTCCCTGACGACCTCCGGGGCGTGGGGAAAGGCATGCGTGAGCTCGGCTTCCGGTCCAGGGGCCGCGATGCTGTCCCGGGAGAGGGCCAGCGCAAGGCCATCGGCGGGCCCCTCCTCCAGCCAGAGGCGGGTGCCGGTGAGCAGGGTTGCAGGGCAGGCGTGCGTTCCCATGGGGTCCAGCATAGCCCTCCCGGGGTGCCCCTCCGCGCCGGTGCTGATACTCTGCGGGGTCCGGAGGATGCCATGTACCAGCCCGACTTCATCCAGCAGGTCCGCGCGCAGCTGGAGGTCAAGGAGGATCCCGCCAAGCTCCGCCAGGCGAGCTTCGTCACCAGTTCGGGCATCGCCCTGAAGAACAGCTACACGCCGGCGGACATCGCCGACCACGATCCCCTGAAGGACCTGGGCAAGCCCGGCAGCTATCCCTTCACCCGCCACGTCCAGCCCACGGGCTACCGCGGGCGGCTCTGGACCATGCGCCAGTACGCGGGCTTCGGCACCGCCGAGGAGAGCAACGCGCGCTACCGCTACCTGCTGGAGCAGGGGCAGACGGGCCTCTCCGTGGCCTTCGACCTGCCCACCCAGATCGGCTTGGACCCCGACCATCCCATGAGCATGGGTGAGGTGGGCAAGGTGGGCGTGTCCTGCTGCTCCATCCGCGACATGCGGATCCTGTTCAAGGACATTCCCCTGGACAAGGTCAGCACGTCCATGACCATCAACGCCCCGGCCTCCGTGCTGCTGAGCCTGTACCTGGCGGTGGCCGAGGAGCAGGGCGTCGCCTGGGACAAGGTCTCGGGCACCATCCAGAACGACATCCTGAAGGAATACATGGCCCGCGGGACCTACATCTTCCCGCCCCGGCCTTCCATGCGGCTCATCACCGACATCTTCTCCTTCTGCTCGGAGCAGGTGCCCAGCTGGAACACCATCTCGATTTCCGGCTACCACATCCGCGAGGCGGGCTGCACCGCCGCCCAGGAGATCGCCTTCACCCTGGCCGACGGCATCGCCTACATCGAGGCGGGCCTCAAGGCGGGCCTGAAGCTCGAGGCCTTCGCGCCGCGCCTCTCCTTCTTCTTCAACGCCCACAACCAGTTCTTCGAGGAGATCGCCAAGTTCCGTGCCGCACGGCGCCTGTGGGCCAAGATCATCAAGGAGCGCTTCGGCTGCAGCGATCCCAAGAGCCAGATGCTGCGCTTCCACACGCAGACCGCCGGCTCCACGCTCACGGCCCAGCAGCCCGACAACAACATCGTGCGCACCGCGGTGCAGGCGATGGCCGCCGTGCTGGGGGGCACCCAGTCGCTGCACACCAACAGCCGTGACGAGGCCCTGGCCCTGCCCACCGAGGCCTCCGCGCGGATCGCCCTGCGCACCCAGCAGATCCTGGCCTTCGAGAACCGCATCGCCGACGTGGTGGACGCCTTTGCCGGCAGCTACCTCATCGAGAGCCTGACCGACGAGCTCCAGCGGATGGCGGAGGGCCTCATCGCGAAGGTGGACGAGGCCGGCGGCATGGTGACCGCCATCGAGAAGGGCCTGCCCCAGCGCGAGATCCAGAACGCCGCCTACGACTACCAGAAGGCCGTGGAGAAGGGCGAGCAGATCGTGGTGGGCGTCAACAAGTTCCAGATCCAGAACGAGCAGGCGCCGGAACTGCTGCGGGTGGACGAGGCCCTGGGCGAGCGCCGCCGCCGCGAGGTGGCGGGCTACCGCGAACAGCGCGACAACGGCGCCGTGCGCGCGAAGCTGGAGACCCTGAAGGCCCGGGCCGCGGGCACCGACAACCTGATGCCCTTCATCCTGGACGCGGTGAAGGCCGAGGCCACCGTGGGCGAGGTCTGCGGCGCCCTGCGCGAGGTCTACGGGGAATACCAGGAGCGCCTGGTCCTGTAGGCCGGGCTTCCGCTGCGGAAGGGGCGCGCTGCGGCGCGCCCCTTCTGTCCTACAATCGAAGGCTCCATGTCACCCGACGTCCGCCGCCCCATCGACCGCTGGCTCCTGCTCTTCGCGCTGCTGCTCATGGCCATCGGCCTGGTCTGGGTGTATTCCGCCTCGGCCTTCAAGAACCCCAGCGCCAGCACCTCCTTCCTGGTGCGCCAGCTGGTGGGCGGGGGCATCGGCCTCGCCCTGATGCTGGCCCTCTCCCAGGTGGATCTGGGCCGCCTGCGGGACAACCCTAGGCCGCTCCAGGTGGCCTACGGCGTCCTGGCGCTGATGCTGATGTCCACCTTCCTCTTCGCGGACGCCAACGGCGCCCACCGGTGGATCCGTCTGGCGGGCTTCCAGCTGCAGCCCTCGGAGCTCTTCAAGCCGCTGTCGGTGCTCCTGGTGTCCTGGTGGATGATCCGCCACCAGGACGCCTGGACCCGCCGGCAGGACGCCCTTCCCAAGCTGGTGACCCTGCTCGGCATCCTGCTGCTGCCCCTGGGGCTGATCCTGGCCGAGCCCGACTTCGGGACGACCTTCCTCATCATCTTCGTCACGATGCTGGTGGTCTTCCTGGGGGGGGCCCCGAAGTGGATCTTCGCGGGCGGCGTGCCCGCGCTGGTGGCGGTGGGCACGGCCTTCGTGGTCATGAGCCCCTACCGCATGGCCCGCGTGACCAGCTTCCTGAACCCCGAGGCCACGGCCCAGGGCAAGGGCTACCAGGCGGCCCAGAGCCTGATCGCGCTGGGCAACGGCGGCATCTTCGGCGTGGGGGTGGGCGAATCCATGCAGAAGCTGCACTACCTGCCCGAGGCCCACAACGACTTCATCTACGCCGTGATCGGCGAGGAGGCCGGGCTGGTGGGCACCCTGGCGGTGCTGGCCCTCTTCTGCGCGGTGCTGTGGCGCGGCTACCGCATCGCCCGGCGGGTGCGGGACGGTTTCCAGCGCCTGTGCGCCATGGGATTCACGCTCCTGCTGGTGGTGCAGGCCTTCATGAACATGAGCGTGGTGCTGAGCATCGCGCCCAACAAGGGCATCCCGCTGCCCTTCATCAGCTACGGCAGCTCCAGCCTGATGGCCTCCCTCGCCACGCTGGGGCTGCTGCTCTCCATCAGCAAGGAAGCCAGCGAATAGACCCATGGGAGCCGAGCTCATGAGACAGGTGGTGGTAGCCGGCGCGACCGGCCTGGTGGGGCGCGAGATCCTGCGCGCCCTCGCGGAGCGGAAGGACGTGCGGGTGCACGCCCTGGTGCGCAGGTCCGGCGCCCTGGCGGGGGCCGAGGGGGCCCCCGAGGAGGTGCCCTTCGACTACGAGGACGAGGCCTCCTACGCCCGTCTGGGCACCGAGATCCCCTGCGACGTCCTCCTCTGCGCCCTCGGCACGACGCTGAAGCGCGCGGGCTCGAAGGAGGCCTTCTGCCGGGTGGACCGGGACTATCCGGCGGCCCTGATGGCCCGCCTGGCGGCCCTGGAGCCGCGGCCCGTCTTCGGGCTGGTGAGCGCCGCGGGCGCCGGGCATCCGAAGGGCTTCTACCTGGAAACCAAGGCTCAGGCGGAGAAGGCCCTGATGGATGCGGGGCTGCCTTACGTGCTGGTGCGCCCCTCGCTGCTCCTGGGCCGCCGGTCGGAGTTCCGCCCGGGCGAGCGCCTGATGCAGGTCCTGCTCGCGCGGCCCTACCTCTTCCTGGCCCGCAGCTTCGCCCCCCAGGCGCGGACCCTCTGGCGCTATGCGCCCATCGAGGCCTCCGCCGTGGCCCAGGCCCTGGTGCGTGCCTGCCTGGACCTGCCGCCCACGGAACTGCCGAAGGTGCTGTCGGGCCTGGCGCTGCACCACCCGATCCTCGGCCTGTGATGGCCGCGCGGGGGTGGGCGCTCGTCACGGGCTGCAGCAGCGGCATCGGGCGCGCGCTGGTCGGCGAGCTGCGGAAGCGGGGCTACGGCGTGGTGGCCACGGCGCGGCGACCGGAGAACCTCGCGGGCCTTCCCGCCGGGGAGGACCTCCGTTGCCTGGGCCTGGACGTGACGGATCCGGCGAGCCTGGAGGCCGCGGCGGCGGCCTGTGCGGACCTGCGCCTGGTGGCCCTGGTGAACAACGCGGGCTACGGCCAGATGGGGCCCCTGGAGCTGCTGCGCCCGGAAGAACTCCGCGCCCAGCTCGAGGTGAACGTGGTGGGCCTGCACGCCGCCACCCGCGCCTTCCTGCCCCTGATCCGCCGGAGCGCCGGGCCCGGCGAGGGCCGCATCGTGCACGTGGCCTCGGTCCTGGGGCGCCTCAGCATCCCCATGGCCGGGGCCTACAACGCCAGCAAGCACGCGGTGGTGGCCCTGGCCGAGACCCTTCGCCTGGAGGTCGGCCGGGAGATCGCGGTGATCCTCGTGGAGCCGGGGGCCATCCGCTCCGCCTTCCGGGAGACCCTGCGCCGTGCCTGGGGCGATCTGCCCGCGCGGGCCGCCGGCACGAAGTACGCCGCGGCCATCGAGGCCTACGCCTCGAAGCGCGAGGACTTCGCCGCTGCGCACGGGCTTCCCGCGGAGGTCTGTGCGGCCCGCATCGGCCGCGCCATGGGGCGCCGCCGCCCGCCCCGCCGGGTGATCGTGGGGGCCGACAGCCTCTGGGGCCAGGTGGCCCACCGCCTCCTCCCCGCGCGCCTCTTCGCCTGGATCCTGCGCCGCAGCTACGGGCTGGCCTGACTTCTGGCATCCTGGGCCTTTCCAGGATGAAGCCATGAAACCGGATACGTGGGCGTCGGCCCTCGCCCGCTGGGCGGAGGCGGGACTGGTGGATGCGGAGGCAGCGGGGCGGATCCGGGCCTTCGAGGCGGCCCGGGCGGAGGAAGGCGGCGAGGGGCTGCGCTGGCCCGTGCTTCTGGCCTTCGGGCTGGGGGCGCTCATGGTGGGTGCCGGCACGCTGCTCTTTGTGGCGGCGCACTGGGACGGGCTCGGCCCCGCCGCGCGCATGACGCTGGTTCTGGCCCTGCTGGCCCTCTTCCACGGCGCGGCGGTCCTGGCCACGGAGGGCGGGCACGGGAAGCTCGCCACCACGCTGCACGGCCTCGGCACCGTGGCCTTAGGGGCGGGCATCTTCCTGTCCGGCCAGATCTTCCACCTGCAGGAGCACTGGCCCGGGGGGCTGCTCCTGTGGGCCCTCGGCGCCGGGGTGGGCTGGCTGCTGCTGCGCGACTGGGTGCAGGGCGCCCTGTTTGCGCTGCTCGCCCCCGCCTGGCTGGCGGGCGAGTGGACCGTGTGGGCGGAGGCGCGCCAGCTTGAGGGCCAGGACGGGGTCCGCATCCTGGTCGCCTGTCTGCTGCTGCTCGCGTGCAGCTACCTCACCGCCCGGCGCGGGACGGGGGATGCGCCCCTCCGGCGTGCCCTCGGCTGGATCGGAGGCCTGGCCCTGCTTCCCTTCGGCATCGCCTCGGTGGCCCTGGCGGCAGAGGAGGGGGCGCGCTTGGTGGGCCGCGGGGGCCTGCACTGGGTGCACCTCGTCCTGGCGCTGGCCCTCGGCCTGTATCTGGCCCTGGTGCCGGCCTTCCTGCTGCGCCGGCGCGAAGCCCGCTGGAACCTCCTGGCTCTGGTGTGGGTGGCGCCCACCACCTTCCTGGCCTTCGGGGCCTGGACGGCCTACGCCTGGGCCGCCCTGGGCTGCGCCGGGCTGGCCGCCTGGGGGCTGCGGGAGGCCCGCCGGGAACGCGTGAACCTGGCCGTGGCGGGCTTCGCGGTGACGGTGCTGGCCTTCTACTTCTCGCGCGTGATGGACAAGCTGGGGCGCAGCCTGGGGCTGCTGGGGCTGGGCCTCCTCTTCCTGGCGGGCGGCTGGCAGCTGGAGCGCCTGCGCCGCCGCCTCAACGCGCGCATCGGGGGAGGTGCGCAATGAAGCGGACCGCGAAGGGACTGCTCCTGGCGGGCCTCCACCTGGCCCTCGTCCTCGGCCTGGGCGCCAAGATGCGCCTGGATCGCACCCTGCGGCCCCGCTTCTGGGTGCGGGCGGCGCCGCTGGATCCGGATCTGCCCATCCGGGGCCGCTACGTGGCCCTGCAGGCCGAGCTTCCCGTAGAGGGGCTCGTGATGCCCGAGGCGCGGCCCTTGCCCCGGGCCGGGGCGGAGGCCGCCCCCTGGCTGCGCGAAGAGCGCCACCCGCTTCGCGTGGAGATCCAGCCAGCGCCGAACCCCCGGGCGGTGGTGAAGGCCCAGCCCTTGCGGGACGGCTGGGTGAAGGGGGCCAACGCCTTCGTGCGGGAGGCCGAGCGGTTGCGCCCCGAGGGCCAGCGTCGGATCGTGCTGCAGGATGCGATGGCCTTCTTCATCCCCGAGCACGCGCAGGACCCCAGCCGCCTCGCGCCGGGGGAGGAGCTGTGGGTGGAGGTGACGCTGCCCCGGAAGGGCCCGCTGCGCCCCATCCGCCTGGCCGTGAAGAAGGGCGGCGCCTTCCGCGTACTGGACCTGTAGACTGGCAGCGCCTCCCGGAGCCTGCCATGTCCGTCGCGCGTCGTCTCTTCCTTCTCGCCGCCGCCTGCCTGTCCCTGGCCGCCGCCCCGCCCCGCTTCGTGCGGGAGGGGAAGGGGCCGGGCCTCCTGCTCGTCCACGGCTACGGCGGCAACCGGGACGTGTGGAAGGGGGTGCTGCCCCAGCTTGCGAAGGACCACACCGTGCTGCGGGTGGACCTGCCCGGCGCCGATGGGGACCCCGTGCCCCTGCGCGCGGACGGCGGCGCGGACTTCGAGGCCATCGCCGCGGAACTGGCCGCCCTCGTGCGCCGGGAGGGGCTCGCGCCCTGCCTGGTGGTGGGCCACAGCATGGGAGGGCCCATCGCGGTGCTCGCCGCCCTGAAGGATCGGAAGGCCTTCCGGGGCGTGGTGCTGGTGGACAGCTTCCTCTGCGCCATCCCCGCCGCTGCCATGGAGCCCGTGGTGGCGGGCCTGGAAAAGGACCCGAAGGCAACGCTGGAGGCCTTCTATGGCCAAGTCACGGCGGACGCCGCCCAGCGGGAGCGCGTGGTGGCCGAGGCCCTGCGGGTGCCCGTGGCCGCGCCCCAGGCCTACGCCAAGGGTGTGACCCGCGAGCCCCTCCAGGGGCGTCTGCCCCAGGTGCCCATCCTCCAGATGGCCGCCGGTGCCGCCGAGCTGCGCGGTCCCGCCTGGGAGGCCCGCCTGGCGAGCGCCGGCTTCAAGGGGCTGCCGGACTTCCGCGCCGTGGCCTTCCCCGGCTGCCGCCACTGGATCATGTGGGACAACCCCGCCCGCTTCCTCAAGGCGCTGCGGGGATTCGAGCAGGAGCTGGAGGCGCGGGCCGGCCGCTAGATCTGGGACACTGGTCCCATGTTCGAAAGCCGTCTCTTCGTGATCGATCCCTTCCGCTCCATCCGCTCGGCATCGCCTGCGGCGATGCGCGAGACCGCCACCACGGGCGGGGAGGTGGCGCGTGGCTGAGGACCGCCTTTTCCTCATCGACACCTTCAGCTTCATCTTCCGGGCGTACTACGCGAATCCGCGGCTGAAGAACGGGGCGGCGCTCACCTTCACGCGCATGGTGCTGCAGCTGCTGGAGCGGCACCGCCCGAGCCACGTGGCCTGTGTCTTCGACGTGTCAGGGCCCACCTTCCGCCACGCGCTCTACCCGGAGTACAAGGCCAACCGCGCCGAGATGCCCGAGGACCTGCGGCCGCAGATCCCGCTGATCCGCCAGCTGGTGGAGGCGCTCTCCATCCCCATCGTGGAACTGCAGGGCTTCGAGGCGGACGACGTGATGGCCACTCTGGCGAAGGAGGGGGCGGCGGCCGGGCTGGGCGCGGTGGTCGTGAGCCCCGACAAGGACCTGCTGCAGTTGGTGGACGACGCGGCGGGCATCACGGTGCTGAACACCAAGGAGGGCGAGCTCTGGCATGACCGGGAGGGCGTGAGGGCGCGCATGGGCGTCTGGCCCGAGCAGGTGGTGGACTTCCTGACCCTGGTGGGGGACGCCAGCGACAACGTGAAGGGCGTGCCGGGCATCGGCGAGAAGGGCGCGGCGGCCCTGCTGGAGGCCCACGGCAGCCTGGCGGGCATCCTGGCGGCCAAGGAACAGCTGAAGCCGCGCCAGAGGGCGGGCCTGGAGGAGGCCGGAGATCCTGAACACGGCTGGCTGGCGCTCACCCAGCGCCTCGTCACGGTGGTGACGGACCTGGAGCTGCCCCTGCACGCCTCGGACCTGCGCTACCAAGGCCTGGACGAGGCCCGGGCGCGGGAGACCTTCAAGGCCCTCGGCCTCCAGAGCCTCGCGAAGGCCTTCACCGCCGTGGGACCCGCGCCCGAGGCGGCGCCCCGGGCGTACCGCGCGGCCACCTGCCTGAAGGACCTGGAGGGGGCCCTGGAGGCCTGCCGGGAGGCGGGCCGCTTCGCCCTGGACACGGAAACCACGAGCCTGGTGGCCACCCGGGGCCACCTGGTGGGGCTCTCCCTGGCGTGGACGCCCAACGTGGGGCTGTACGTGCCCCTGGCGCACCTGAAGCCCGCGCCCGAGGGCGTGGAGGGCGCGCTGCCGGGACTGCTGGAGGGCTCGGGCCTGCCGGAATCCCTGCTGGACTGCGGGGGCGATCCGGAGGCCTACTTCGACGGCCTCGCGCCCTACCTCGATTCCCGCAACCTGCCTTTCCGCGCGGTGCGGCGCCTGCTCGCGCCCCTGCTGGCGGACCCGGGTGTGGCCAAGCTGGGGCAGAACCTGAAGTACGACCTCATCGTGCTGGGGCGCCACGGCCTTCCCGTGCGCGGGCTTCAGGGGGACAGCATGGTGCAGAGCTTCCTGGTGGAACCGGGCCTGCGCCACAACCTGGACGACCTGAGCGCCCGCCACCTGGATCTGAAGCCCATCCCCTTCGAGGCGGTGGTGGGCAAGGGCAAGGCCCAGAAGCGCTTCGACGAGGCGGACTTCGAGCAGGCGGTGCAGTACGCCGCCGAGGACGCGGACCTGGCCCTGCAGCTCTGCGAGCGCCTGGGACAGAGGCTGTCGGATCCGCAGCTGCTGCGGCTCTACAGGGACGTGGACCTTCCCCTGGTGGAGGTGCTCGCCGACATGGAGCGCACGGGCATCCGCGTGGATCCGGCCGAGCTCGCGCGCCTCTCCAAGGCGATGCGCGCGGAGCGGGAGGCCGTGGAGGCGCGCGTCCTGGAGCTGGCGGGGGAGCCCTTCAACCTCAACAGCCCGGCCCAGCTGGGGCGCATCCTCTTCGACAAGCTGCAGCTCCCGGTCATCAAGGTCACCGGCAAGACGAAGGCCCCGAGCACCGACGAGGAGGTGCTGCAGGAGCTGGCGGAGGCGCACGGATCGGAGATCGCCCGCGCGCTGCTGCGCCACCGGGAGCTGGCGAAGCTCCTGGGCACCTACGTGGACGCCCTGCCCGGCATGGTGAATCCCCTCACCGGGCGGGTGCACACCAAGCTGCACCAGGCCGCGGTGGCCTCGGGCCGCCTGGCGAGCAGCGATCCGAACCTGCAGAACATCCCCGTGCGCACGGCGGAGGGGAGAGCCATCCGCGGCGCCTTCGTGCCGCGGGAGGGGTGGATGCTGCTGGACGCGGACTACAGCCAGGTCGATCTGCGGGTGGTGGCGGCCCTGGCGCAGGATCCGGTGCTGCTCGAGGCCTTCGCCGCGGGGGAGGACATCCACCGCCGCACGGCGTCCGAGGTGCTGGGCCTGCCCATGGAACAGGTGGCGCCTGAGCAGCGCAGCGCCGCCAAGGCCGTGAACTTTGGCCTCCTGTACGGCCAGGGGGCCTTCGCCCTCGCGGGCCAGCTGGGCATTCCCCTGAAGGAGGCCAAGGCCTTTCAAGAACGCTACTTCGAGCGCATGCCCAAGGTGGCGGCCTGGATCGAGGCCACCAAGGCGAAGGCCCTGGAGGAGGGGCGGGTGCGCACGGCCTGGGGGCGCGTGCGGCCCATCCCCGAGCTGGAGAGCGCCAACAAGCAACTCCAGGCCGCGGGCCTGCGCGTGGCCGTGAACACGGTGGTGCAGGGCACCGCCGCGGACCTGATGCGCCGCGCCATGGTGCGCCTCCACCGGGCCCTGGAGGCGGAGGGGCTGGCCGCCCGCCTGCTGCTCCAGGTGCACGACGAGCTGCTGCTCGAGGCGCCTCCCGAAGAGGTGGAGCGCGCCTCCTGCCTGCTGCGCGAGGCCATGGAGGGGGCCGACGACCTGGGCCCCCTGGGGGTTCCCCTGGCGGTGGAGCTGCGCGCGGGGCACAGCTGGCTCGAGGCAAAGTAGCGCTACAATGCAGGCCTTCCGGAGCGCGCCATGGAAAACTTCGTCTTCCAGAACCCCACCCGCATCCTCTTCGGCCGGGGCCAGATCGCGGCGCTGAAGGGCGAGGTCCCGAAGGGGGCCAAGGTCATGCTCCTGGCCGGGGGCGGCAGCATCAAGGCCAACGGGGTCTATGACCAGGTGCGGGCCGCCCTGGCGGACTTCCAGGTGGTGGAGTTCTGGGGCATCGAGCCCAACCCCGCCTACGAGACGCTGGTGAAGGCCATCGCGCTGGCCAAGGCCGAGCAGG
This sequence comes from uncultured bacterium, assembly GCA_964292295.1. GTDB lineage: Bacteria > Acidobacteriota > Holophagae > Holophagales > Holophagaceae > CAXYVC01. The sequence continues at coordinate 43,580 of CAXYVC010000006.1, read as the reverse complement.
TGGAGTTCCTGCTGGCGGTGGGCGGCGGCAGCGTGCTGGATGGCACCAAGTTCGTGTCGCTGGGCGTCTTCCACGAGGGGGATCCCTGGGACCTGCTGGCCAAGCAGCGGCGTCCCCGGGCCGCGCTGCCCATCGGCTGCGTGATGACGCTGCCCGCCACGGGCTCCGAGATGAACAACTTCGCGGTGATCAGCCGCACGGAGACCCAGGAGAAGCTGGCCTTCGGGCACCCCCTGGTCTTCCCGAAGTTCAGCATCCTGGACCCCGAGACCACCTTCAGCCTGCCGCCCCGCCAGGTGGCCAACGGCATCGTGGATGCCTTCGTGCACGTGGTGGAGCAGTACCTCACCTTCCCCGCCCAGGCGCCCCTCCAGGACCGCTACGCGGAAGGCCTCCTGCGCACCCTGGTGGAGGTGGGTCCCCGCACCCTGGCGGAGCCGACGGACTATGACGCCCGCGCCAGCTTCGTGTGGTGCGCCACCCAGGCCCTGAACGGCCTCATCGCCTGCGGCGTGCCCCAGGACTGGTGCACCCACACCATCGGCCACGAACTCACCGCCTTCCACGGCCTGGACCACGCCCAGTCCCTGGCGGTGGTGCTGCCCAACCTGCTGTGGGTCCAGCGGGACAGCAAGCGGGAGAAGCTGCTCCAGTTCGCCGAGCGGGTGTGGGACGTGCAGGCGGGCAGCGAGGCCACGCGGCTGGAGGCCGGCATCGTGCGCACCCGCGCCTTCTTCGAATCCCTAGGCGTGCCCACGCGGCTGGAGGCCCACGGCGTGGGCAGCGAGCACTTCGAGGAGATCGTCGCGCGCTTCGAACGGCGGGGGCTGCTGCCCATGGGGGAGCGCCGCACGCTGGACGCCGCGCGGGTGCGGGAGATCCTCACCCTCTGCCGGTAGCGGGCCCTTCCACGCGCCGCACGAGGCCCCGGGCAACCAGCTCGGGTGCGGACATGCGGCCCATGGCTTCGGGGGCCCCGGGGGCGGGCGCCTCCGGCGGCACCAGGCCCACCCAGCGGTTCCGTCCGGCGGTCTTGGCCTGGTACAGGCACGCGTCCGCCAGGGCCACCACCTGCTCCCATCCGTGCTGCTCCAGGAGTTCGGGTCGCAGGGGGAAGCTGGCAAAGCCCACGGAGCAGGTGAGGTGCACCGGGGTCGCAAGCTCCACCCAGAAGCCGTGGGCCTCGATCTGGGCCCGGATGCGCTCGGCGATCACGGGGAGTTCGCCGGGGTAGGCGTTGCGGGCCAGCACCAGGAACTCCTCGCCGCCCCAGCGGACCAGGGTGTCGATGTTGCGGGTCGCCGAGCGCAGGATGTCCGCCACCTGGAGCAGCACCGCGTCCCCCGCCGCGTGGCCGTGGGTGTCGTTGACGGCCTTGAAGAAGTCCAGGTCCACCATGAGGAAGGCCAGGTCCCGGTTCAGGTCGGAGCGGTCCCCGGGCACCGGGGGGCGATCCCGGTACAGGCGCGCCACGGCGGCCAGGTCCTGGGGGGCGCGGTCCGCCAGATAGCGGCGGTTCCGCAGGCCGGTCATGGGATCGGTGCGCGACTGCTCCCGCAGCGCCAGGTTGGCCTTGCGCAGCGCCGCGTTGGCGGCGGCCAGGTCCCGCGTGCGCTCGGCCACCAGCGCTTTCAGGATGCGGTTGCGGCGGGCGAGGAAGCGCGTCCGGAGGCGCAGAGCGAGGAGCGCGACGCACAGGAGCAGGGCGGCGCCGGCGGCCAGGAGGGCAGAGGCAGACCAGAACCCCCCCGCCGAAGGGGCGTTCCAGAGGGTGGGGATGGGCACCGGGGGCAGCATGGGTGTTCCTTCCATCGGCAGGGTGGATCGTGCCTGAAGTCCAGGCCGGCTTTGCGATACTGGAGCCCTGGAGGTCTGCATGAAGATCCTGCTCGTGGGCTCCGGTGGCCGCGAATATGCCCTGGCCCTCAAGCTCAAGGGCGGGGCTGCGCCCGTGGAGCTCTTCGCCGCGCCGGGCAGCGATGCCCTGGCGGAGCTGGGCACCTGCCTGCCTCTGGCCGGGGAGGATGTGTCCGGGATCGCGGCGTGGTGCCGGGAGGCCCGTCCGGACCTGGTGGTGGTGGGGCCCGAGGTGCCCCTGGTTGCGGGACTGGCGGACGCCCTGCGGGCGCTCGGCATCCCGGTGTTCGGCCATGACGCCGCCACGGCGCGCCTGGAGGGCAGCAAGGCCTTCGCCAAGGACTTCATGGCCCGCCACGGCATCCCCTGCGCCGCCAGCGCTACGTACCGCGACGTGGCGGAGGCCGAGGCCGCCATCCGCGCCTGGCCCTACGGCTATCCCGTGGTGCTGAAGGCGGACGGCCTTGCCGCGGGCAAGGGGGTGGTGCTCGCGGCGTCCGAGGCGGAGGCCCTGGACACGCTGCGGGCCTTCCTGGGCGGCCAGTACGGGGATGCCTCCCGCACCGTGGTGCTGGAGGAACCCCTGCGCGGCATGGAGCTGAGCCTCCACGCGCTGGTGGACGTGGACCGGGACCGGGCCGCCTGCGTGGTGCTGCCCCCCTGCCAAGACCACAAGCGCATCTTCGAGGGCGACCAGGGCCCCAACACGGGCGGCATGGGCGCCTTCGGCCCCATCCCCTTCCTGTCGGAGGCCGACCTGGAGCGTCTGCGCCGGGAACTGGTGGAGCCCACCCTGCGGGGGCTTCAGGCGGACGGCCTGACGGCCCGAGGCGTGCTCTTCCTGGGCGTGATGTGGACGGAGGCCGGCCCGAAGCTCCTGGAATACAACGTGCGCTTCGGCGATCCCGAAACCCAGGTGCTGATGCAGCTCCTGGACGAGGACCTGCCCGCGCTGCTCCGCGAGGTCGCCGAGGGCCGCCTGCGGAGCCGCTCCCCGCGCCTCCGCACGGGCTGCGCCATCACGGTGGTGCTGGCAGCGGCGGGCTATCCCGAAGGCGCGGAGAAGGGCGCCCTGATCCGCCTGGAGAACCCCGCGTGCACGGTGATCCACGCGGGCACGAAGCGGCGCGCGGACGGCGCCTGGACCGTGAACGGAGGCCGCGTGCTGAACCTGGCCACCGTGGCGGAGGACCTGACCGCGGCCCGCGCCGCGGTGGAGGCGGACCTCGCCCGCGTCGGGTGGCCCGGCATGCAGGTGCGCCGGGACATCGGCCTGCGGGCGCTCCGCCACGCAGAGGCCGGAAAGGGCGTGCAGGACGGGTGGTGACGGCATGCGCATCGGCATCCTGACGGGGGGCGGCGACGTCCCCGGCCTGAACCCCTGCATCAAGACCTTGGTGCATGGCGCCCTGGACCAGGGCCACGAGGTGCTGGGCATCCGCCGCGGCTGGGCGGGGCTCCTGCAGGTCAACCTGGACGACCCCGCGACCCGGGAGAACGGTCTTCTGGCGCTGGACCGGCGCGTCACCCGCACCATCGACCGCACGGGCGGCACCTTCCTCCACACGAGCCGCCTGGACCCTTCCCGGGTGAAGCTCCGCAGCCTTCCGGCCTTCCTGGACGACGGATCGGGCCGCGAGGTGCGGGACTGCACCGCCCACGTCCTGCGGGTGGTGGAGCACCTGGGGCTGGATGCCCTGGTGGCGCTCGGGGGCGACGGCACCCTCTCCTTCGCCGAGCGCATACACAAGGAGGGCGTGCCCATCGTGGCCATCCCGAAGACGATGGACAACGATGTCTTCGGCACGGACTACTGCATCGGCTTCTCCACCGCCGTGAGCGGCGGGGAGGAGCCCCCCCCCCCCCCCGCCCCCAGGGCGGCCCGCCACGACCGCACCGCCAGCGTGGAGCTGTCCGCCCGCCACTGCGGGGAGACGAGCCTGCTGGCCTCGTACCTCGCGGGCGTGGATCGGGCGGTGATCAGCGAGGTGCCCTTCGAGGTGGAGCGCCTGGCGGAGCTGGCCCTGGCCGACAAGCGCGCGAACCCCAGCAGCTACGTGATGATCACCATGAGCGAAGGGGCACGCATGGCCGGGGCGGATCCGGTGCTCATGGGGGCCGACGAGCACGGTACCGCGAAGCTGGGGGGCGTCGGCCTGCTCACCGGCGAGGCCCTGCGGAGGCTTACCGGCGAGAACGTGCTCTGCCAGCAGGTGTCCTACCTCATGCGCAGCGGCACGCCGGACAGCCTGGACCTGATGGTGGCCGTGAACTTCGCCCAGACGGCGCTGGAGCTGGTGCAGCGCCGCGCCTTCGGGCGCATGGTGGCCCTGCTCGAGGGGAAGTACGCCAGCGTGCCCATGACCACCCTGAGCGAGGGGCGAAAGCGGGTGGACGTGGAGGCCTCCTACGACGCCGCCGCCTACCGCCCCCGCATCCGCCGGGTGGAAGGCCTGCCGATGTTCCTCTACTGAGTTGAGCCCGTCAGCTCCCGGTGCAGCACGGCCAGGCTGGGCACGTCCTTGTGCAGGCGCTGGCCCAGCAGCTCGGCGAGGGCAACGCTGCGGTGCTGGCCGCCGGTGCACCCGATGGCCACCGTGAAGTAGGCGCGGCCCTCCTGGTGGACCATGGGCCACATCCAGCGCATCCAGTCCTCCATGCGGGCGAGGAAGGCGTTGAAGGCCTCGGAGCTGGTGAGGTAGCGCTGCACGGGCTCGTCCCGGCCCGTCAGGGGGCGCAGCTCTTCCACGTAGTGGGGGTTGGGAAGGAAGCGCGCGTCCCACACCATGTCGGCCTCGGGCGGGAGGCCGTACTTGAACCCGAAGCTGAGGAGGCGGAGCGCGGTGCCCTGGGCGGGCAGGTCCGGCAGCAGCTCCGCCAGCTTCTGGCGCAGCTGGGAGAGGGTGAGGCGGCTGGTATCCAGCACTGCCGTGCTGCGCTTGCGCAAGGGCGCCACCAGCTCGCGCTCCCGGGCGATGGCGCGGGTCAGGCTGCCCTCCCGGGAGGCCAGGAAGTGGGGACGCCGCGATTCGCTGAAGCGCCGCAGCAGGGTGGCGTCGTCGGCCTCGATAAAGAGGAGGCACAGGCCGATGTGGCCGTCCCCGAGGCGGTCCAGGACCGGCAGGAACTCCGAGGCGAAGCCGGGGTAGCGGTTGTCGAGGCCCACCGCGAGGCGCGGGCGGGTGGGATTGAGCTTGGCCTCCAGCTCCAGGAGGGGCTCCAGGAGGCGCAGGGGCACGTTGTCCAGGGTCGCGCAGCCGGAGTCCTCCAGGGCGCTCAGGATCGAGCGCCGTCCCGCGCCGCTCATGCCGGTGACGAGGATCAGCTCCATGGGTCCAGCAAAGCACAAAAAAGGGCGGCGGGCCATGCCCACCGCCCTTTTCGCCGACCCGGGACCGGAGGTCAGTCCTCGTCCACGCCGCCGATGTTGAAGCGCAGGACGCGCTGGATGCCGTCGGCGGGGTCGCCGGAGTCCACCATGGCGCCCTCGTCCATTGCGGCCTCGTCGTCCGGGAAGGCGTCGTCCCCGCCGTCCATATACGACACCTGGGGCTCCACGCGGTAGAGGTAGCTGGTGATCTCGTCCTCGTAGCCGAAGCGCATCTGCTCGAAGTATTCGTAGCTCTCGCGCTTGTATTCCACCAGCGGGTCCTTCTGGCCGTAGCCGCGGAAGCCGATGGCCTCCTTCAGGTGGTCCATGACCAGCAGGTGGCGCTTCCAGGCGGAATCGATGATCTGGAGGATGGCCACGCGCTCGGTCCAGCGCAGATAGTCGTCGTTGCCGAAGCGCTGTTCCTTCTCGGCGTAGAGGTCCTGGACCTGCTTGCTGAGCTCCTCGATGGCCTGGGCGTGGGGCAGGGAGGCCAGACGCTCCACGTCCACGCTGGAGGTGGCGAAGAGCTGCTCGAAGCGCTCCTTGAAACCCTCGACGTCCCGGGCACCCTTCTCGGGAAGGTAGTCGTGGACGAGGCCCTCGGCGATCTCCCCCGCGATCTGCAGCACGTAGTCCCGGGTGTTGCCCTGGAGGATCTTCGTGCGCAGCCCGTAGAAGAAGATGCGCTGCTTGTTCATCACGTCGTCGTATTCGAGCAGGTGCTTGCGGATCTCGTAGTGGTGCGTCTCCACCCGCTTCTGGGACCGCTCGATGGCCTTCGTGACCATGCCGCTGTCGATGGGCTCCGTGTCGCTCATGCCCAGGGTGGTCATCATGGCCTTCAGGCGGTCGCCGCCGAAGATGCGCATGAGGTCGTCTTCCAGGCTCAGGAAGAAGCGGCTGGAGCCGGGGTCGCCCTGGCGCCCGGAGCGGCCGCGCAGCTGGTTGTCGATGCGGCGGCTCTCGTGGCGCTCGGTGCCCAGGATGTGCAGGCCGCCCGCGGCGAGGACCTCCTCCTTCTCGGCCTCGGTGATGGCCTTCATCTCGGCGACCAGGGCGCTGAAGGCATCGGTCTCGCGGCCGTCCTCGTCGTAGAGGGCGAGGTCGCGCTTCTTGGCCTCCACCTTGGCGAGGCCCTCGGGGTTGCCGCCCAGCAGGATGTCGGTGCCGCGGCCGGCCATGTTCGTGGCGATGGTCACGGCGCTCTTGCGGCCCGCCTGGGCCACGATGTCGGCCTCCTGGGCGTGGTGCTTGGCGTTCAGCACGACGTGGCGGATCCTGGCGCGCTTCAGCTCCTCGGCCAGTTCCTCGCTGCGCTCGATGCTGGCGGTGCCCACGAGGATGGGCTGGCCCTTCTCGTGGAGCTCCTTGATCTCCTCCACGATGGCCTTGATCTTCCCCTTGCGCGTGGCGTAGACCACGTCCGCGTAGTCCTTGCGGACCATGGGCATGTTCGTGGGGATGATCACGACCTCGAGCTTGTAGATCTGCAGCAGCTCCCGGGCCTCGGTCTCGGCCGTGCCGGTCATCCCGCCCAGCTTGTCGTACATCCGGAAGAAGTTCTGGAAGGTGACGGTGGCGAGCGTCTGGTTCTCGGCGTTGACCTCCACGCCCTCCTTGGCCTCGATGGCCTGGTGGAGGCCGTTGGACCAGCGGCGGCCGGGCATCATGCGGCCCGTGAACTCGTCCACGATCACGATCTCCTGGCCGCGGCCGTCCTCCTTGTCGCGGATCATGTAGTCCACGTCCAGCTTGTAGAGGTTGTGGGCCAGCAGGGCCTGGTTCAGGCCGTGGAGGGTGTCGATGGCGCTGGGATCGTAGAGGTTCGCGACGCCCAGGAGCTGCTCGGCGTGGCGGATGCCCTCGTCGGTGAGCATCACCTGGCGGTCCTTCTCGTCCACCTTGAAGTCCACGTCCTTCTTCAGCTTGGGGACGATGCCGTCGATCCGGTAGTACTTGGAGGTGTCCTCCTCGGAGCTGCCGGCGATGATCAGCGGCGTGCGGGCCTCGTCGATGAGGATGCTGTCGACCTCGTCCACGATGGCGAAGGCGAAGCCGCGCTGGGTGAAGTCCGCGAGGTCCCACTTCATGTTGTCGCGGAGGTAGTCGAAGCCCAGCTCGTTGTTGGTGCAGTAGGTGATGTCGGAGGCGTAGGCCGCGCGGCGCTCTTCGTCGCTGAGGCCGTGCTGGATGACGCCCACGCTGAGGCCCAGGAAGTGGTAGATGCGGCCCATCCACTCCGCGTCGCGCCGCGCCAGGTAGTCGTTCACGGTCACGAGGTGGGCGCCCTTGCCGGCCAGGGCATTCAGGTAGAGGGGCAGGGTCGCCGTGAGCGTCTTGCCCTCACCGGTGCGCATCTCGGCGACCTTGCCCTCGTGGAGCACGATGCCGCCCACGAGCTGCACGTCGAAGTGGCGCATCTTGAGCACCCGGAGGCTGGCCTCGCGGCACACCGCGAAGGCCTCGGGCAGGATGTCGTCCAGCGTGGCGCCGTTCGCCAGCCGTTCCTTGAGGGCGGGGGTGCGCGCCTTCAGCGCCTCGTCGCTCAGGGCCTGGATCTCGGGCTCCAGGGCGTTGATCGCCTGGACCTTTCCCCACAGTCGCTTGAGTTCGCGATCATTCTTGGAGCCGATGAGCTTCTTGAGCAGGGTCTCGAGCATGCTGGAATCCGATCGTGTCAAACTCCCGATTCTACCGTCCCGGGGTCCGGATTCCCAGCACCGCTGAGCCGGGGGACGCTCCCGTCCTGGAGGTGTACCGATGGCCTGCGAACGGACCCTCGCGATCCTCAAGCCGAATGTCGTGGCGGCGGGCCACGTCGGCGCCATCCTCCGTGCGGCGGAGGCGGCGGGGCTGGCGCTGCGAGGCCTCCACCTGGTACGCCTGGACGTGTCCCGGCTCCGGGCCTTCTATGCCGAACACCTGGAGAAGCCCTTCTACCCGGAGCTGGAGGCCTTCATGCTCGAAGGGCCCGTGGTGCTGGCCGTCCTGGAGGGGGAGGATGCCATCGCCCGCTGGAGGGCCCTGCTGGGGACCACGGATCCGGCCAAGGCCGCGCCGGAAAGCCTGCGACGCCTGTACGGGGAGGATCTCACCCGCAACGGCGTGCACGGCTCGGACGGCCCCGCCTCCGCCACGCGGGAGCTGGGCCTGATGGCCGAGCTGCTCTAGGGCGCCCTTCAGGCGCGGGCGGGGGCTTCTTCGGGCTGGGAGAGGGGCAGGGCGCCTGCGGCCAGGGGCTCGGCGAAATCCGGGTGGAGGCCCATGACCGCACGGTGCAGGCGCACCGCGAGGGTCTTGCGGTCGGGCGGCATGGGGGCCAGGGGCGGAGCGAAATGCAGGTGGGCGGTGACGCCCCGGTGATCGAGGAGCCCCAGCATGTGGGACAGCAGGGTCATGTCGCCCCAATAGGCGACGTGTCGGGACGGCTCGCCGTCCGCCAGGGTGTAGCGGATGCAGGCGGGCGTGACGGGGTGGGACTGGGCGTGCAGGTCCCCCAGCAGGGCGGACTTGAAGGGCAGCACGGTCTTCCCGCCGGTGCTCGTGCCTTCCGGAAAGAGCACCACGAGGCTCCCCGCATCCAGGGCCTCCTGGATCTCGCCCGCGACCCGCAGGGCATCGCTGCGCCGCTCCCGGTGCACGAAGAGGGTGCCCGCCATGCGGGCCAGGGCGCCGAAGACGGGCCAGTTCCGCACCTCCCGCTTGGAGACGAAGACGGCCTCGACCTGGGACGCCAGGGCGAGGATGTCCAGGTAGCCCATGTGGTTCGAGACCAGGAGGCCCCGCCGGGGCAGGGGGCCTGAGGCCTCCACCGCCACGCCGGCGGCGGCCAGCACCCGCCGGCAGCTCCAGCCCAGCCAGCGGGCCCGGGCCTTCCGGCGCATCGAGGACCTTGCGAGCCCCACCCGGAAGGGATGGACCAGGGCCACGAGGGCGAGGGCCAGGACCAGCCGCAGCAGGCGGAAGGCCACCTGGAAGGGGTGATGCAGGCGGAGGGGCTGGGTCATGGGACGGAGAGACTCCCGGCGGCGGGGCGGAGCACCGCACCTGGATGACTCTAGGGCGAAGAGCTGGCCCGCGTCCAAGGCGGGCATGGGCGTTTCGGCGGGTCGTGACCGATGCCCGCCGGGGAGGAGCCGTCGGGGGGACTATGCTGGGCATGGCGGCGCGCGTCCCCGCCGGCCGTGCCGCCCTGAATCTTCCATGGGGAAGGAGGAACGGTCATGACGTTGCGCGCAAGGGTCTCCCAGCTGGACGACTACACCGGGGAACTGGTCCAGGCCCTGGACAAGCTGGAGATCGAACGAGGGCGGGGCGTCCTGAACCGGGACGAGCAGATGGATTTCCTGGAGGACCTGAAGGGGGCCCTTGAGCGCCAGGAACTCGCCCCTCGCCGCCGAAGGGTCGGCGTGGATCTGGCGATCGGCCTTGGTGCTGCGGGCGGGGCGCTTCTGGTGCACATCCTCCGGCCCCACGCCCTGGCGTTTGTGTGCGGGGCCGCTGCCCTGGCGCTGCTGGGGCTGGGGCGCCTCGCCTGGAACCTTCGGGGCCTTACGCGGGTCCGCCGGGCGAACCTGGCTTGGCTGGAGAACCTGGAGGCCCGGGTGGCGCAGGGGCAGAGCCTGCTCGACGCCTAGGAGGATCCGGCCCCGACGTTTCCGGTTGCGCCGCCAGCCTTCGGGTTCAGCTCTCCTTCACCGCCATCAGCGCCGCCTGGCAGAGGCGACGGATGCCCGGAAGCAGGTCCATGGTGGCCAGGGCCTTCTCGCCCACCCACTGCCCGCCCTCCGGCGGGGTGGGGAGCTGCTCGTCAGAGGCCTTCGTGCGCAGCAGGTGCGAGAGGTAGAGGCGCTGCTGTCCCTCCAGCCCCTCCAGGCGCAGCAGCCAGGGGGTGGTGAGCCGGGAGGTGCGCTCGTCGAAGACCACGGGCAGTCGGGAGCTGTCCACGAAGCGGAAGGGGATGTTCCAGGTCTGGGCCACGAGGGTCTGCAGCAGGGCCGGGGGCAGGAAGCCCGGGCTCCAGGGCAGCTGGGGCGGCATGAGGAGCCCTCGGTGGGGTGCGTGCTGGCAGGGCACCAGGAGCACGAAGGGCGTGCCGTGCCCATGCACCAGCACCCCCTCGATGAAGGTGGTGAGATACACCGGCCCTTCGCCCATGCTCCGATCCTCCCGTGCGTCTCCGCCCCTTCACCATACCCTAGGGCCGGAACACGCGCCGGTAGGCGAGGCCCACGCTCCGGCCGGCCAGGGGCACCATGCTGGTTCCGACGCCCGGCGCTCCCGGCATGGGCACCTTCGGGTTCGCGTCCAGGACGTTGCGCCATTCCAGCCGCAGCTCGTGGCCCAGGCCGAGGGGCGCCACGAGGTTGAGGTTCAGGAGGCTGTAGGCCCCAGTGCGCGCAGGCGCCGTGCCGAGGTAGCCCCGCTGCGGCTGCACCCGCATGCCCACGGCGCTGGCCGAGAGGCGGGGGCCCAGCCGCCAGTCGCACAGGAGCTTCGTCACCGCCTGGGGGTAGTACATCAGGCGGTCTCCGCTTCCGGGGGAAAGGATCACGTGGGAAGGGTCCTGCCGCTCCCTTCCGGGGGCCGCGTGCTGGTGCGCTAAGCGCAGGTCCAGCGCGTCCTGGAGGCGGTACCATAGGACCAGCTCGCCGCCCCACAGGTCGACCCGCCCCGCGGACACGAAGCGGAACTGGTCCCCGTTCGCCAGGAGGCTGTGGAGCTGTTCCATGCGGTTGTAGAAGAGGTTCGCCGAGACGTTGAAACGGGAAGAGACCAGGCGGGAACAGGAGGCCTCCAGGGACCGGATGCGCTCGGGCTCGGTGACCTCGGAGCTGGCGTAGGCGGGGCTTCCGAGGAGGTAGCCGTCGGGCGTGGTGAGGATGGCCATCGCCTGGCGGAAGCCGCTTGTGTACATGAGCTTCCACACCGTCTTTTCGTCCGGCGTCCCCACGAGGCCGAGGCGGGGGGTCAGGGCGAAGTGCTCCCGGATCCTGGGGGCTCCCACGTAGTCCCCCCGGAAGCCGGCCAGCAGCGTCACCCCCTTGCCCGTGTGCCACAGGGCCTGTCCGTAGACCCCCCAGAAGGATCGGGAGTAGGGGGTGAGGATGCGGGCGGCGGGGCCGGGCGTGATTCCCGTGACCGTGCCATCCGCCTGAACGGCTGGGTAGTAGGCGAAGTTCCGCCCGTTCCAGTCGTTCCCGAAGCTGTCGCGGCTGTATTCCAGCCCGCCCACGAGTTCGGCGTGCGTACCGGTCCAGAAGAGGCGGGCCTTGCCGCCCAGGTGGCGTTCGCCCAGGGCGCGCAGAGCCAGGCCCCGCCTGAAGTCGAAGCGCTGGGACTGGTGGGTGTCCGCATGCAGGGACAGCTCCGCGCGGAGGTGCGGGGAGAGGGCGAGCTCCCGCTGCCCTTCGAGGAAGAGGTAGTCCTGGTTCTCGTAGGGCGCGATGGCCTGCGGGGAGCGGACGGCGGTGTTGTAGAGGGCGCGGCTGGTGCGGCTGAAGCGGGCGGCGAAGCTCCCTGCGGGCCCCTGGATGCGCACGGAGGCGCGACCGCTGAGGGGGGTGCGCTGGATGTACTCCGGTCCGTTGTCCCCGGCGCTCCCGTCCCGGCGGGGGAAGCCCTCCGCGTGCGCCAGGCCCGCGGAGCAGGCCATGGACAGCCCACCGCCCAGGGGAAGGGTGGCCGCGGCGTCGGCCTGGAGGCGCTTCCCGGAGCCTACGGCAGCACTGGCGCTGGACTGCGTGTCGCCGCGGGCGGCGCGGGTCAGGACGTTGAGCACGCCCACCGTGGCACCCGAGCCGTACAGGGCCGAGCCCGGGCCCACGATGATCTCCACGGCTTCCACGTCCTCCAGGAGGCCGAGCTCCAGCTCGGGAGTGGCGCCCTTCGCCCACTGGACGTTCACGGCGTGCCCATCGATGAGGACCAGCACCTTGCAGTTGTTGTCGGTGGCCACGCCCCGGAAGGCGGCGATGGTCTCGTCGGCGTCCTCGGTGAGCACGGCCCCGGGCACCAGGTAGTTCACCACGTCGGCGAGGCTGCGCATGCCCCAGCGGCGCAGCTCGTCGCCGCTGTAGCGGTAGATGGTGGAAGGGGCGGCCTGGAGGGCTACGGGAGTCTGGGTCGAGGTGCTCACCCGGATCTGGAGGAGCTCGTCGAGGCCCAGGTGGTCCAGCCTGGGCTCCTGGGCCCAGAGGGGCGTGGCGAGAAGGAGGGCCCAGGTGCCGGCGAGGGCGGCGGAGGTGCGCATCACAGCACCTCCTTGGCGAGGCTGAGGACCTTGGCGGGCATGCGGAGTCCCGCATGCTCGAGGGCCTGGCGGTTGACCACGTAGCGGATGCGGCCCCCCTCCTGGAGGAAGCGCAGCGCACCGCCACGCCGCGGGAAACCCTCCCCCTCGCCGATGGTCAGCACGCTGTCTGCGTTCAGGCGCTCCCGGAGGGGATCCAGGAAGCGCTCCGAGGCGGTGGGGAAGTAGAGCACCTGGCAGGGACGGTAGTCCGCCGGGGTTCGGAAGTGCTGCACCACGACCCGGCGTCCCTTCACCTGGAGGCCGCGGAAGGCCTCCAGGTGCGAGCCGAAGGGGTCCTCCCCCATCACGCCGATGACGAAGTCCGGCGAGGCGGGGAGCGCTCTTGCCGGCCACTCCGCGATCCGCGCGAAGGCGAGGATCAGGGCGGCGCGCACGCCGTACTCCGAAGCCTCTCCGGGGGGCGGAGGGATGGTGGGGCCGCAGGGGGCACGAAGGGCCAGGGCGGCCAGGAGGAGGAGGGCGCGGAGCATGGAGGCTAGGCGGGGGCCGGAAGCAGGGTGCGGATCTTGGCCAGGAGGCGCGCCAGGTCCACGGGCTTGGTCTCGAAGTCCGTGCAGCCGGCCGCGAGGGCCAGGTCGCGGTCCTCCATGAGGGCGTGGGCCGTGAGGGCGATGATCGGAAGGCTCTCGAGGCCCTGCATGCGGTGCATGCGCCGGGTGGTCTCGTGGCCGTCGATCCCCGGGAGGCTCACGTCCATCAGGACCAGGTGGGGGGGCTCGCGGCCGGCCGTCTCCAGGGCGCTCTCCCCGTCCACGGCCGTGGCCACTTGGAAGCCCCGGCGCGCCAGCAGGCGCGCGAGGACGTCGCGGTTCATGTCGTTGTCCTCGACCAGGAGGATCCGGTGGCTCATGGGGGGCTCCCGTGGTCTAGTTGCCGGCCGACGATCTCCCGGACCGCCGAGGTCAGGTCCTCCCGCACGCAGGTGCCCTTGCGGAAGATGGCCTGGACCTGGGGCGAGCGGAGCCGCTCCAGGTCCTCCTCGCCCAGGCCCAGGGCGGTGAGCACGATGACCGGGATCTCCCGCCAGGCTTCCGTGCGGCTTAGGGCGGAAACCAGCTGGAACCCGTCCATGCCGGGCATGAGGAGATCCAGCAGGATGAGGGAGGCCGGTGTCTGCGCCAGGGCCTCGAGGGCCGCCTCGCCGCTGTCGGCGCAGTCCACGATCCAGCCTTCGCCTTCCAGCATCCTGCGCACGCCCTCCCGGGCGTCCGCGTCGTCGTCCACCAGGAGGATCCGCTGGGCCGTACCTTCTCCCAGGGCGCGCTGCACCGCGTGGAAAAGCTCCTTGCGCGTCACAGGCTTGCGCAGGTAGTCCACCGCCCCCAGGGCGATACCCCGCTGGTGGTCCTCGGTGACGGTGATCAGCACCACGGGGATGGACGCCGTGTCGGGATCCGCCTTGAGGCGGGTGAGCACCTCCCAGCCGTCCAGTCCCGGCATGACGATGTCCAGGGTGATCAGGCAGGGGCGGAGGGAGGCCGCAAGGTGCAGGCCCTCCTCGCCCTCCCGGGCGGTGGCGACCCAGAAACCCTCCTGGGTGAAGAGCCGGGAAAGGGCCTCGCGCATGGCGGGGTCGTCCTCGATCACCAGCAGGGTGCGCCGCTCGCCCAAGGGGCCGGAGGGGGTGGGCACGGTGGGCCCCGCCTGGAGGGGCAGCCGGAAGGTGAAGGTGGAACCCTGACCGGGGCTGCTCTCCGCCAGGAGCTCTCCCCCGAGCAGCGCGGCGAAGCGCCGGCACAGGGCCAGCCCCAGGCCCGTGCCGCCGAAGCGGTGGGAGGTGTTCGCGTCCGCCTGGGTGAAGGTGTCGCCCAGGACGCGCGCGAGCTGCTCCGGCGTCATGCCGATGCCCGTGTCCCGCACGCGGAAGAGGAGGCCTCCGGCGGGATCCTTCGCCACCTCCAGGCGCAGCAGGCCCTCCCGGGTGAACTTCGCGGCGTTGTTCAGGAGGTTGAAGAGGATCTGCCGCAGCATCTTCTGGTCGGTGTGCAGGGGAGGAAGTCCGGGCTCCACCTCCAGCTCCAGGCGGTTCTGGTTGCGTTCCGCCAGGGGCTGGAGCGTGCTCCGGACCTCTTCCAGCAGGAGCTCCAGGTCGCAGTCCTCCAGGAAGGGCTTCATCTTCCCGGCCTCGATCTTGGAGAGGTCCAGGATGTTGTCGATGAGGGAGAGCAGGTGCTTGCCGGCTCCCCGGATCTTCTGGATGTCCTCCTCGAGCTGGGCCTCTCCCAGCTCCCGGAGTTCCTCCGAAAGGAGCTCCCCGTAGAGCAGGATGGCGTTCAGGGGCGTTCGGAGCTCGTGGCTCATGTTGGCCAGGAAGCGGCTCTTGGCCTGGCTCGCCTCCTCGGCCCTCCCCTTGGCCAGCAGGAGCTCGGTGTTCACCTTCAGGAGGTCGGCGCTGCGCTGGGCGACCAGCTCCTCAAGGTGCTCCTGGACCTTCAGGAGCTGGGCGTCCCGGGCCTGGATCTGGGCCAGCATGCCGTTGAAGGCGGTGCCCAGGTCCTCGAGCTCCCCCTCCTCGGCCACGGGCACGCGGATGGAATAGTCCTGCTCCCGGGTGATGCGGCGGGCCACGCCGGCCAGCTCCAGCAGGGGCCTGAAGAGCCGGCGCTGGAGGAAGAAGGAGGCCGCGAGGACCATGAGGAAGACCGCGACGGCGATGCCGCCCAGCATCAGGGCGGCAGCCCGGAGGCGCGGGAGCAGCTCCGCCCGGCTGCCCTCGATCTGGATCCAGCCCACGAGGCGGTCCTCGGTACGGACCCGGCGGAAGAAGAAGAGGGAATCCCCGCGGTACGTCCAGGCGCTCGGCTCCCCGCCGGAGGGAGGCTCGGGAATGCGGCTGCGGTCGAGACCTGCGGGGTAGGTCGCAAAGACCTCGCCGGAGGGTGTGCGGATGACGACGCTGCGGATGCTGCGGTGCCCCTGGAGGGCCGCGAGGCTGCGCTCCGAATCCCGCGGGGTCCCGAAGGCGAGTTCCGCCTCCAGGTTCGTGGAGAGCACGTCCGCCAGTCCGGAGAGGCCGCGCACCATGGACTCCCGGATCTGCCCCACCTCGAAAGCCAGGAAGGCCGCCGAGGTGGCGAGGACCGCCAGGGCCGTGATCGCGGCCAGCAGGAGGAGCAGGCGGCGCTTGAGGCTGGCGCGGGGAGGGGACGGGACCTGGGGGATGGGCATGGCAGAGGAGGGTTGACCCGCTCATCGACCGGCCGGGGCTTCCCCATGACTCCCGGCGGAACAAACCCAGAACGGGGGCGGAAGACCGCCCCCGTTCCGATCGACTTCCGTGCGGATTGCGCTAGAGCCGGAAGCCGCCCACGAGCCTGCGGAGGCCCTCCGCCACCTGGGCGAGGTCCTCCGAGGTCTTGGCGATCTCCTGCACGGTGGCCGAGAGCTCGTGGGTGGCGGCGGCGTTCTGGGCGAGCCCCTGGGAGGTCTCGCCCATGCGCCGGGTCACCTGGGCGCTGGTTTCCGCCTGGGAGCCGGCGAAGGTTCCGATCTGCTCGATGCGGGAGGCCATGTCCGTGATGCGCCGCCGGATCGCCTCCAGGCTCTCCATCGTGGTCTGCACGCTGTCCACGCCGCCGGACACGGCGTCCTGGGTGCGCTGGATCAGCTCCTCGATCTCCTTGGCCGAGCTCCTGCTGCGCTCCGCGAGCTTGCGCACCTCCTCGGCCACCACCGCGAAGCCCTTGCCCATGGCCCCCGCCTTGGCCGCTTCGATGGCGGCGTTCAGGCTCAGGAGGTTCGTCTGGCGGGCGATGTCCTGGATCACCCGCACGGCCTGCACGATCTGGCCCGTGACCTCCTGGATCTCCCCCATGCCGCGCACGGCGCCCTGGCCCGCCTCGGCGCTGCGGGCCGTATCCTTCACCGCCTCCTGGCTTTCCAGCTGGCTTTCACGGGTGTGGCTGGCCACCAGGCCCGCGTTCTGGGACAGCTCGCCCATGGCGCTGTTCACCCGCTCGCCCGCCGTCTTCAGGGTCTCGCTCACGTTGGCGATCTCCGCCACGGCGCGTTCCATCTCGTTGGCGGAGGCTGCCAGCTCGGTGCTGCCCGAGGCCACCCGGTCGGCGAAGCCCGACACGTCCCGGATCATGGCGCGCAGGCCTGCGTTGTAGCCGTTGAAGGCCCGCGCGGCCTCGCCGATCTCGTCCTGGCTCTCGATGGGGATCTCCCGGGTGAGGTCGCTGTGCTGGAGGCCGTGCACCAGCGCCGCCAGGGGCCGCGTCATGCGCCGCACGAAGGTGCGCACGAGCAGGAAGAGCAGGCCCGAGAGCAGCAGCAGGCCGCCCAGGATGGCCCAGGTGTAGGCGCGGGTCTGGGCCTGGAGGTCGTCGGTGTAGACGCCGGTGCCGATGTTCCAGCCCCAGGGTTCGAAGCACTTCACGTAGTTGAGCTTGGGGTAGGCGCCCTGCTGGCCTGGCTTGGCGAAGAGCAGGTCCACGAAGCCGCCCCCGCTGCGGGCCTGCCGGTCCAGCTCCACGTAGATGAGCTTGCCTCCCACGTCCTTGAAGGTGTCCACCGCCGTGCCCTCCATCTCGGGCTTGATGGGCACCGTCACGATGCGGAGCTCCCGGGTGAAGACGTAGAAGTAGCCGGTCTTGCCGAAGCGGATGCCCTTGATGAGGGCCACGGCGCGCTTCTGGGCCTCCTCCCGGCTGAGGGCGCCCGAGGCCACCAGGGCCTCCTGGCCCTCGAGGATGCCGCAGGCGGTATCCGAGAGGTGCTGCAGGTATTCCTTCCGGGACTCCAGCAGGGCCCGCTCCAGGGCTGGCACCAGCACCAGCCAGGCCGCCAGGAAGACCGCTCCCAGGGGGGCCAGCACCAGCAGGAGCACCTTGCCGGAGAGGGAGGTGGGGCGGAAGCGGGCCAGCGCGCCGGGCATGGGGCACCTCGGGAGGGGTGACGTGATGGCATCGGCCCTTTTTCCTGAGGCTTGACATCGTGCAGGGCGAGATCCCCGGAAAAAAGGATGGCGCGTTTTATACGTATGTATAAACTGGGGCCATGCGCGAGAGGAACGCCACCCGCCAGATGCTGCTGGATGCCGGACGCACGATGGTCCAGGTCCGGGGACTGCGCGGCTTCACGGTGCGGGAACTGGCCAAGCGGACCGGGGTGAACCTGGGCAGCTTCGTCTACCACTTCGGCACCCGCGAGCGCTTCCTGGCGGAGGTGGTGGAGGGCTGGTATGCCCCCATCTATGCCCGCCTGCGTTCCGCGGCGGCGGCGCCTCTCCTGAAGGGGAACACCCTGGAGCGGCTGCGGGCCATGGTGCTGGAGATGCTGGAGCTGCTGGATGCCGACGCGGAGTTCGTGAGCCATCTGGCGGCGGATGCGGTGGCCGGGGAGTGGGCGGCCCGGGACTTCCTGCTGCGGATGCCGACCCGGCATCCCCGCCTGCTGCTCCGGCTCATCGCCGAAGGGCAGAAGGAAGGGGTGATCCGCCCCGGCGCGCCCATGCACCTCATGGCCTTCGTCATGGCCGGCGTGGGCTTTCCCCTGATCCTGGCGCGCGGGCCCCTGAAGCACGTGGACTGGCTGCAGGAGGTCGGGGCCCCCCTCCTGGAGATGCTGGGCGACATCGCGTGCGCCCGCCAGCGCCTGGACTGGGCCATCCAGGGCATCAGCCTACAACGAGGAAACCTATGAACAAGAAGATCGTGGTGGCGGCATGGGTGGTGGCGGTGCGGGGGGTGGCGGGCGCGGTGGCCTACCGGCGGGCGGCCGCCGCCGCCCGGAACGGCACGATCTACGGGAACGTGGACATCCGGGAGGCGAGCCTCGCCTTCCGGGTGGCCGGCCGGGTGGCGGAGGTGAAGGTCGACGAGGGGGACACGGTGCGCCAGGGCGACGTGCTGGCGAGCCTGGACCCCGAGCCCCTGGACCACAGCCTCCAGGCGGCGGAGGGTTCCGCGCTCGCGCTCGCCGCCCGCAACGCCCTGCTGCACCGCGGCTACCGCGCGGAGGACGTGGCCCAGGCGAAGGCGCGTCTCGCCGCGGCCCGGGCCGCGCTGGCGGAGGCCGAGCGGAACCACGCGCGCCAGAAGGCCCTGGTGCCTTCGGGCGCCGCGCCCCAGCGGGCGCTGGATGCGGCGGCCTCCGCGCGGGACCAGGCCGCGGCCCAGGTGCGCGTGGCCGAGGAACAGCTGCACACCCAGAGCAGCGGCTTCCGCCCGGAGGAGATCGCCGAATCCGACGCCCAGCTCCGGGCGGCCCAGGCCCAGGCCCAGGCGGCACGGCTGGCGCGGCGGGACGCGGTCCTCACGGCGCCCAGCGACGGCGTCATCCTCACCCGGGCCATCGAGAAGGGCACCATGGTCCAGAACGGAAGCCCGGCCTTCACCCTGTCGCTCACCCGCCCCGTGTGGGTGCGGGCCTACGTGGGCGAGACCCAGCTCGGGCGCTTCGCCCCTGGCACGAAGGTCCTGCTCCACACGGACGCCCGGGCCGGGAAGCCCTACCACGGGGTGGTGGGCTTCGTGTCCCCCACCGCGGAATTCACGCCCAAGTCGGTGGAGACGGAGGATCTGCGGACCTCCCTCGTCTTCCGCCTGCGGGTGGTGGTGGAGGACGCCGACGTCCAGCTCCGCCAGGGCATGCCGGTGACCGTGAGGCTGGCGCGATGACGGGAGTGGCGCACGCCCTGGAAGTCCGGGACCTGGTGAAGACCTTCCCGGGGGCGGCGGCACCGGCCCTGGACCACCTCGACACGGCCTTCCGCGCGGGCGCCATCACGGGGCTCGTGGGACCCGACGGCGCGGGCAAGACGACCCTGCTGCGCGTCCTGGCCGGCCTGCTTCGGCCGGATGGCGGGACGGTGCGGGTCCTGGGCCTGGACCCCTTCACGGAGGGCGTGGTTCTTCGGGAGCAGGTGGGCTACATGCCCCAGAAGTTCGGGCTCTACGAGGATCTGAGCGTCCTGGAGAACCTGGAGCTGTACGCGGACTTGCGGAACGTGACCGGCGCGGCGCGCGCGGAGAGCTTCGAACGCATGCTGGCCTTCACGGACCTGGCGCGCTTCACGGAGCGCCACGCGGGCAAGCTCTCGGGGGGCATGAAGCAGAAGCTGGGCCTCGCCTGCGCCCTGCTGGGCGCGCCCCGGGTGCTGCTGCTGGACGAGCCCGGCGTCGGGGTGGACCCCATCTCCCGCCGGGAGCTGTGGCGCATGGTGCGCGCCCTGGCGGCGGACGGCCTCACGATCCTGTGGAGCACCGCCTACCTCGACGAGGCCGAGCGCTGCGACGAGGTGCGCCTGATGAACGCGGGACGCATCCTGGCCAGCGGGCCGCCCCGCACCCTGATGGATGCGATGCGGGGGCGCTGCCTCCACGTGGCGCGCCTCCAGGGCCACCGCCGGGACGTGCTGCGGCGGGCCCTGCGGGACGGTGAGGTGCTGGACGGCGTGATCCAGGGCGCCAGCGTGCGCCTGGTGCTGCGGGAGGCGGGCAGGCTGCCCGACCTCGCCGCCCTGGAGGCCGGCCCGGAGGCCGTGCTGCGCGAGGCGGAGCCCCGCCTGGAGGACGCCTTCATCAGCCTGCTGGGCGGCGCCAAGAGCGTGGAATCGGCCCTGGCGGCCGTGACGCCGGTCGTGGAGCTGGATCCGAGCGTCGACGCGGAGGCGGTGATCGAGGCGCGGGGCCTCACGAAGCGCTTCGGGGACTTCACGGCCACGGACGCGGTGAGCTTCCGGGTGGCCAAGGGCGAGATCTTCGGGCTGCTCGGCCCCAACGGCGCCGGGAAGTCCACCACCTTCAAGATGGAATGCGGGCTCCTCAAGCCCACCGGCGGCCAGGCGCGGGTGATGGGCCTCGACCTCGCGCACAGCCCCTCCGCGGCCCGCCAGCGCCTGGGCTACATGGCCCAGAAGTTCTCGCTGTACACCCAGCTCACGGTGGCCCAGAACCTGGCCTTCTTCTCGGGGATCTACGGCCTGGAGGGCGCGCGCCAGCAGGAGAAGATCCGCGAGATGGTCGAGGCCTTCGCCCTGGCACCCTTCCTGGGAACCCGCACGGAGGCGCTCTCCCTGGGCTTCAAGCAGCGCCTGGCGCTCGCCTGCGCGGTGATGCACGAGCCCGAGCTCCTCTTCCTGGACGAACCCACCTCGGGCGTGGACCCGGTGACGCGCCGGGAGTTCTGGACCCACATCAACGGGCTGGCCCAGAAGGGCGTGACCGTGATGGTCACCACCCACTTCATGGACGAGGCGGAATACTGCGACCGCATCGCCTTCGTGTACCGCGGGCGCCTGCTGGCCCTGGACACGCCGGACGCGCTGAAGGCCCGCGTGGCTTCGCCGGGCTGTCCCGACCCCACGATGGAGGACGCCTTCATCGCCCTCGTGCAGGAGGCCGACCGGTGATGCGACCCTCCACCCGCCGTCTCCTGGCCCTGTGCCGCAAGGAGTCCCGCCAGATCTTCCGGGATCCCAGCAGCATCCTCGTGGCCTTCATCCTGCCGGTCATCCTGCTCTTCGTGATGGGCTACGCCATCAACCTGGACGCCGACGCCATGCGCGTGGGCCTGCTGCGGGAGGATGCGGGCGCATCCGCCCTGCGTTTCGAGCAGGCCCTGCGCGCATCCCGGGCCTTCCGCGTGGAGGCCGTGCCCTCGCGGAAGGTGCTCATGGGCCGCATGGCCCGCGGTGAGCTGCGGGGCGCGGTGGTGCTCCGCGGCGACTTCAGCGCCCGGGTGGCCGAAGGGCAGGGGCGCGCGGCCGTGCAGGTGCTCACCGACGGCGGGGAGCCCAACACCGCCGTCTTCATCGCCAACTACGTGCAGGGCGTCTGGGAGGGCTGGCAGCGGGAGCAGCTGCGGGACCGGGGCCGGAGCGCCGTTCCCCGCGTGGAGCTGCGCCAGCGGGCCTGGTTCAACCCTTCCGCCGTGAGCCGCAACTTCATCGTGCCCGGCTCCATAGCCGTGGTGATGACGATCATCGGCGCGCTGCTCACCTCCCTCGTGGTGGCCCGGGAGTGGGAGCGGGGCACCATGGAGGCCCTGCTCGCCACGCCGGTGACCCGCCTGGAGCTGATCGCCTCGAAGATCCTGCCCTACTTCGTGCTGGGGATGACGGCCATGCTCCTCTGCCTCGGCGTGGCGGTCTTCCTGATGGGCGTGCCCTTCCGGGGCTCGCTGCCGGCGCTCCTGGGGATGTCGGGCCTCTTCCTGGGCAGCGCCCTCGGCATGGGGCTCTTCCTGTCCACGGTCATGCGCAGCCAGTTCAACGCGGCCATGGCGGCGCTCACGGCGGGCTTCCTGCCCGCGCTGATGCTCTCGGGCTTCGTGTTCGAGATCGCCAGCATGCCCCTTCCGCTCCGCCTCCTCACCCACCTGATCCCGGCGCGCTACTTCGCCACGTCGCTGCAGAGCCTCTTCCAGGCGGGCGGCATGGGCGCGCAGCTCGCCTGGAACGCCCTGGGCCTGCTGATCCTGGCGCTCGTGTGGCTGGGGCTCACCGCCCGCGCGACCCGCCGCACCCTGGATTGAAGCCATGTTCCGACGCCTTCTCCGCCTCATCCTCAAGGAGCTGCAGGTCACCTTCGGCGATCCCAAGGCGCGCATGCTGCTCATCGGTCCCGTGGTGCTCCAGACCCTCATCTTCCCCTTCGCGGCCACCCTGGAAGTGCGCAACGCCAGCGTGGTGGTGCTGAACGAGGACGGGGGCGCCGCCTCCATCGAGCTGCTGCAGCGCCTCTCGCATACGCCCGCCTTCGCGAAGCTCGCTTCCGTGCACGGCGAGAAGGCCCTGCGGGAGGCCCTCGACGGGCAGGAGGCGCTGCTGGCCCTGCGCATTCCCGCCACCTTCTCGCGCAACCTGAGGGCGGGACGGCCCGCCGCCGTGCAGGTGCTCATCGACGGAAGGCGCTCCAACAGCGGCCAGATCGCCGCGGGCTACCTCGCCCAGGTGCTGCAGGAGAGCGCCGGGTCCGGCCGCCCGCCCGCGCGCCTGGAGGTGCGCCCCCTCTACAACCCCAACCTGGAGTTCCGCTGGCACGTGCTGCCCAGCCTGGTGGGCATCATCACCACCATCGGCTGTCTGATGGTCACGGCGCTCTCCGTGGCCCGGGAGCGGGAGGAGGGCACCTTCGACCAGCTCCTGGTCTCCCCCCTGACCCCGGCCTACCTCATGGTCGGCAAGGCGGTGCCCGGCGTGCTCGTGGCCATGGCCCAGGGCAGCTTCATCGCCCTGGCGGCGGTCTTCGCCTACGGCATGCCCTTCACGGGCTCGGTTCTGGTGCTGCTGGCGGGCATGTTCTGCTACGGCCTCGCCCTGGCGGGCATCGGGCTCTTCATCTCCTCCGTGTCGTCCAACCAGCAGCAGGCCTTCCTGGGCGTCTTCGCCTTCATGTCCCCGGCGGTCATGCTCTCCGGCTACGTGGCGCCCGTGGAGAACATGCCCCTCTTCTTCCAGGTCCTGGCCCGCATGAACCCCCTCACCTACTTCATCCCCATCGCCAAGGGCAGCTTCCTGCGCGCCTACGGGTTCTCCGAGGCCTGGCCCTTCCTGTGGCCCCTTCTGGGGGTGGCCGCCTGCACTCTCGCCGCCGCGCTCTATCTCTTCCGCCGCCACATCGCCTGAACCGGGACCTCCCATGTCACGACGCCTGCTCCTTCCCCTTCTTCCCCTGCTGCTCCTCGCGTCGGCCTGCAGGCCCGTGGGCCCCACCTACACGGCGCCCCGCGCGGCGCTGCCCGAGCGCTACGCCGCCGACCGCGACGCGCCCGGGGCACCCCGCGGCCGGGCCGCGACCCCGGCGGAGGCTTCCTGGTGGGAAGTCTGGGGAGATCCTCCGCTCGACGCGCTGGTGCGGCGCGCCCTGCAGGCGAGCCCCGACCTGCGCGCGGCCGAGGCGCGCCTTCGCCAGGCCCGCGCCGTCCAGGGCGTGCAGGACGCCGCTTCGGGCCCGCACCTCGGCCTTGGCGCCAAGGTGACCCGGGACCGCCTGAGCCGGAACGGCGAGATGCTGGCCAACAACCCCAGCCCGAAGGTGGAGACGGACTTCACCAACCACCAGGTGGGCTTCGACGCCTCCTGGGAGGTGGACCTCTTCGGCCGCCAGAGGCGCCTATCCGAAGCCGCGTCCGCCCGCACCCAGGCCAGCGCGGCGCGCCTGCAGGACCTGCGGCTGGTGCTGGCCGCGGAAGTGGCGCGGAACTACGTGGACTATCGCGCAGGGCAGGCGCGCCTTCTCCTGGCCCAGGGCCAGCTGGCGGACCACGACGAGACGCTTCGCCTGCTGCGGCTGGCCGTGCAGGCCGGCGACCAGGCCCGGCAGGAGCTCGGGAAGGCGGAGGCGGCCCGCAGCCGCCAGGCCGCGGCCCTGGCCGCGCTCCAGACCGGGCTGCGCCAGAGCCTGGCCGCCCTCACGGTCCTGGCGGACCTGAGCCTGGAGGACCTGGAGGCCCGCCTGGGCCCGGCCCGCCCCCTGGCCGAGCCCCCCTCCCCCCCCGGCGCCGGGCTGCCCCCCGAGCTCCTGCGCCAGCGCCCCGCCCTGCGGGCCGCCGAGCGGGAGCTGGCCGCCGCCACGGCGGACCTGGGCGTGGCCATCGCGGACCGCTTGCCCCGCTTCTCCCTGCTGGGCAACGGCGGGTGGAGCTCCGTCTCCTCCGGCAGCCTCCTGAGCACCGCCAGCACCTTCTGGAACGCGGGGCCCCAGCTGAGCCTTCCCCTGTTCTCCCGCGGGCGCCTGAAGCAGCAGGTGAAGGCCAGCGAGGCCGCACGGGACGCGGCGGAAGCCGCCTACCGCAAGGCCGTGCTCGCCGCGGTGGCCGACGCGGAAGTCGCCCTGGTGCGCCTGGGCCGGTGCGAGGAGTCCCGCCGGCGGATGGAGGAGGCGGAAGCCGCCTGCCGCCAGGTGCTCGCGCTCACCGAGGCCCAGGTGCAGGCCGGCGAGCTGTCGCGCTTTCCGCTGCTGGAGGCCCGCCGCGCCCTGCAGGCCCAGCAGGACCAGGCCGTCCAGGCCCGCGCCGGCAGCCTTGTGGCCCTGGCTTCCCTGCACAAGGCCCTGGGCGGGAGCTGGTAGGTGAGGGCGGGGGCCGGAAACCGGTGCCAAAGTCGTTGACATGGTCAACGACTTTGGCGCAAGGTTGGGCCATGGCGACGGCATCCTCCTTCCGCTGGAAAGGCGCCGGGCACGGGCCCGGGGAAACCCATCTGCTGCGGGAGCTGATGCGCACCTACCAGGTGCTGATGGGCGGCTTTGCGCGGAACGTGGGCATGCCGGCCTCGCGCTTCCTCCTGCTCCGTCTCCTGGCCAACGCCGAGGCCGACTGCGGCGTGATGGACCTGGCGCGGGCGCTCGGGATCAACGCCGCCGCCGTCACGCGCCAGGTCCAGGCGCTGGAGGCGGAAGGCCTGGTCGTGCGCGCGGGCGACGCGCGGGACGGCCGCCGCTGCCGGGTGGCGCTGTCGGAGGCCGGCCGTGCCCGCTTCGCCGAGATCCATGCCCGCGGCCACGCCCTGGAGCGCCTCCTGGCGGAGCGCATCCCCCAGGAGGAGCTGGACGCGGCCACGGCCACCCTCGCCCGGATCCGGGCCTTCCTGGAGGGGGCCTCCCGTGCCTGAGGCGCTTCGGCCCCCACGCCTCCATCTGCCCCTTCCGCGCCACGACCGCACCGCCCACGTGCGCCTGCGCCCGTCGCGGTGCACGGCCTGCGGCCGCTGCGTGGCGGCCTGTTCCGGGCGCGTGCTGGGCCTGCTGCCCCTGGCGCGCCACCGGCACGCCCACGTGGATGCCGCACCGGCCTGCACCGGGTGCCTGGCCTGCGTGAGGGCCTGCCCCGAGGGCGCCATCCTCCCCCGACAGGAGATCCCATGAAGCTGCGCGCCCTGGCCACGCCCCTCACCCTCGCCGCGTCCATCCCCCTTTGCGTGACCGGCCTGTGCCTGCTGCTGGGGTGGCGGGGAGGGCTGGTGGATCCCGTGCATGAAGTCTCCAGCCTCCTGTTCCTGGCGGGCCTCGCGCTCCACGTGGCCGTGAACGGGCGGGCCACCCTGGCCCACCTGAAGCGCCCCCTCGGGCGGTGGCTGTGCGCCGGGCTGGCGCTCCTGACCCTGCTCACCCTCGGTTCCATGGGCCACGGCGAGGGCAGCAACCCCCACGCCCAGGCCCGCCGCGCCATGGAGCTGATGCTGGACGCCGACCTGCCCACCCTCGCGCGCCTCACCCGCCGCCCGGAGGTCGATCTGCAGCAGGCCCTGGCCCGGGAAGGCGTGGGCCGCGTGGCTCCCGGCGCGAGCCTGCGCGCCCTGGCCCAGGCGAACGGGCGGGACCCCCGGCACCTGCTCGGGGCCGTGCTGGACTGAAGGCTCCGCCCGCAGGCACGGGAGAGAAAGGCCCTCGCCTCGGCTACCCTGGAGGCACGGAATAGGTGCATTTCATGGCTCAAAGAGTGCCGAAAGCGAACGGACCGACCCTTGAATGGGTCGCAAAGAGACCTGTTTAGCTGATTGGATCTATTTGGTGGATCAAAGCCATCGATTTTTAACGTGCCATTGATTAGGATTTAATCCAACCTCGGTCGTCCCGGGCTCTTGTTGGTTTGGATTAACAATGCGTGCGCTTCAGTCCTTTCACCACGAATCGCCAGCCAACTTTGGCGCTTGGTTCCGAGTGGTCCTTTCCGAAAGGCCGCTCCCCTGGTCATGGGATCGGGAGGATGCCCAACTGCTCCTCAGATGGTTCCACCATTTTCAGTGGCATCGGAACCTGGGACAGAACGCCGATCCCACTAACAGTAATGCTGCCGCTACGCTTGCTGTTCTCCTGGCGCAAACCTATCAATCATGCTTTTCGGGTGATGGCGATACGGCAGTCTGGAAGCGCCTCAGCCAGATCACTGGGATCCCGGAAACGTCCTTTGGGGTTAATGTCACGAATCTGACCCGTCAGCTTGGGCTCTATCAGGACTGCACCGCCGAATCAGATTTGATCCACGTCATCCCCTTCCTAAAATTGGTGGGTTGCCCTCAGCAGGCGCTTCCGAGTCTCGGCCAGCAGCTTCGGAGCAGCGCATTCATCGGAAAACGGTTCCGCGCACTAGTCACGGCGCAGTGGGGCGAGGATGCTGAGGCGATCCTGAAGGCCTGGGTGAGAGAGGGGCGTAGCGTGCCTGCCTTTCTTTCTCCCGCGGAGGCAGAACTCCTCCAGAGGGAGCCCGAAGCGAAGAAGGACGAGCAGGGCTTCGTCTGGCGTGTGCTCCAATTGGCGACCGGCGCTTACCAGCCGGTGCTGTTCCCCGTCAGCGTCATTTCTCCAGGCGAATGGCAAGGGGCGGCTGGGCAGGTCGTGTCCGCTGAGGTCGCAAGGAGCCATGGCATTCCACAGGAGTTGGGAAGGGACGGAATGATCCAGGGCGGAGGGCAGACGCTGGAAGTGCCCTGGCCGAATACCCCGACCTTCTGGTGCGAGGTCAAGCCGACTCCCAAGGGTGTCCGCCATGTCTACCAGAGGGGGAAGGGCGGGGGCTTTCCCCTGGTCTGTCTGCCACCTAAATGGTCCGTCGATGGGGATGGCGAACCGAGTTGGCGGTGGGTTGCTATCAAGGGCAAGTGCACCCTTTTCGATCCTACTGGTAGCCCCTGGCAGCCTAGGGATGAATCCCCCACCTGGGATGCACTTGAGGGCATCGCAATCGAAGGCCAGCCACACATCACGATCCTCCACGAACTGCCATCAGGCCTGCAGGGGCTTGAGATCCGAGGGGGGCGGATGGGTAGTACGCTCCGCGAGGGGGCTGTGTGGCGGAGGGATGATCTTGATGTCCCGCCGCTGGGGCACCTCGTCCTTTCCTGGATTTCCAAGCAGGGCAATCAGCGCACGAGGGAAATCTATTGTCTGCCCACGCTGCAGCTGACCAAGTCCCTCGGTGAAAGACCTACGATCTGGATCCGCGGGATGGAGGGCCTACTCGGGCGGGAGGAAGGGCACCGATATTACGAGCTGGAGATTGAAACCAATGGGAAGGCATGGGTTTCTCACATCCCCTTCCGGGGGTGGGGTTCGGATCCCATGCAACTCCGTCTCGAAGGGCACCTGAACCCGTACGGGGCTTCTCTCTATGGATGGAGGCCGCACCACCCCTGGCCGTCGCATGGCCCTTGGCATGTGGGCCCAGCTTTCCCCATGCAAGCATACGAAGCCAACCTGCGCATCGAGATGGCCCTGCCTCCCACGGTGGAAAGCCGGGTCTGGGTAGACAACCTCGCACCGCTGTGGCCGGAGAAAACCATCAAGCACCAGCGGAGGCTTGGACCTCTTGAGTTCCACGAACCGCTGAAACCGTTGTGGGACGTGGTCGAACCCATGGCAAGGCCCGTCCGCCTCTCCCTGGCCTGGGCCAATCCGGCGAATCCCGAGGATGACAGGCTCCGATCGGCCCTCATGGTCCGTATCTTCCCCAGGGAAGCGCGGCTGAGCGTCCGTGTGATGGGGGAGTGGGGGCTTCAGGTGCGGAAGAAAGGGGAGTTCGCAGAACCTGCGGATCTCCACCGGCTGGTTCTGAAGGTGGGATCGACCAAGAACCCCACGGCCATTCAGGAATTCCCGTTGGAAACCCTTGCGAGCGGACCCATCGATAACGGCGTCGCCGTCCAGGTCCCCCCCCTGGATCCAGCCCATGGTCCCTACCATCTGGGCTTGCGCTTCGAAGGGGAAGACCAGCATCCGATCAGCATCCATGTCGATGGGCGGGGGCGGTTGATTCCAAGGGCGATCGATGCGCACTACAAGGCCGTTCGGGGGCGCATGATCGGTGGGGTGCGCCTGCGGGACGATCTGCCGGATTCCAGAGACCAACTGCTCGGTTTCGCGTATGACCTCGCGGAGACAAACAACCTGCTGGACCTGCTCGAACGGGATGAGATCGATCACTGGCTTGGATACCTCGGTGACGACTTCCTTTTCAGCCAGCCCTGGACGCTCGGGATTGCACTCCGGCACCCCAAGATGACCCTGAAGCACATCATCCGATCCTCCTGGAGCGAGGAGGAGAAGCTCCACGCGCTCGGGAACCTGGGCCAGAGCGGCTGGACGTGGTGGCTTGTCCCGTTGGCGGACATCGCCTCCATGGACCCGGAGCTCCGGGCTCCGCTACTGACGTGTATCACCCTCCTAGCACGGCGCAGGGTGACGGCGCTGCATGAGATCACGAACCCTGGCATCCGCAGGGTGGCCATCGCGAGGCTTTGCGAGGAAGGTTTGTTCCTCCATCTGGGGCCCGCAGTCAGGCGCCTGTTCCTCCAGCAGATGGGTTTCCCCGTGGAGATGATGGAGCAGCCGTGGAGCGCGAGGGAACTGGCTCAGCGCCTCTGCCAGCAACAGGATGATTTCCTGGGCGGGCTCATTCAGGCCATCTTCACGCCAAGTCCCGAACCATCGCCCCTGCTGCCGACGCCCCCGGTTCCCGGATTGTCGGGGCTGCCGCCAGCCCTTGGGCCCCTTACCAAGCTGTCAGGGTGGGGACGTGCTTACCACCTTTGGATGCGGACGGAATCCAGCTCACTGATCTGCGCCAAATCGTGGCCGGGCGCCACACCGGAAGTCTTCAGGCACTACGGCCCCCTTTTCACCTTCTTCGCCCTTCTCAATTGGAAGGACTGAACATGCACGATCCACTTCGAGCCATTCAGGACGTCCGGAATTCCCTCGCGCTTGCTGCGTTGGAGCGCATCCCGCCGTACCTCCACCACCAGCGCGAGGCGCTGCAGGAGTGGTTCTCCAAGCCCCAAGGCCCCTTGAGTGATCCCCTCGTGGAGTTCGATCCCCCCTTCGAACCCGCGGACCTGAGTTGGGATGAGGTGGTTCAGGAAGGACTCCTCCGGCCTGAGACCCTCGAACTTCTTCGCATGGGCGGAACGATCAAGTCCGTGAAACCCTACCGCCACCAGCTCGACGCGATTCAAGCCGCCCGGGAGGGGAAGAGCATCGTCGTGAGCGCGGGAACGGGCTCGGGAAAGACCGAATGCTTCCTGATCCCGATCCTGGATGACCTCGTGAGGGAAGCCCTGGAGAACCGGGGCTCCCTCTGCGGACTGCGTTCCATGCTCGTCTACCCGCTGAACGCCCTCGTGTTCGACCAGATGGGACGCTGGCGCGCGGTGCTGTGCCACCAGCAGGATGTGCTCGGGCATGTTCCGATCCGTCTGTCCATGTACAACGCCTTCCTCCAGAAGAAGAAGGAGGTTGGCGCGGATCTCCGCCCCACATTCCGTGCGCTTGGAATGAGCGAGGATGAACCGGAATTGCGCCCTTACCTTCCGATGGCGGAAGGCGAGGTCACGACGCGTGAGCAATTCCTCGCTGGGGGGGCTTCCGGTGCGAATCTCCTGATCACCAACTACGTCATGCTCGAGCTCGCGCTCCTGCGGGACGCAGACCAGACATGGCTTTCGGAGGCCAAGGGCTGGAAGCATCTGGTGCTGGACGAGGCGCATACCTACACGGGGGGGCTCGCGGTGGACATCGCGCTGCTTCTGCGCCGCCTCCGTGACCGCATCGTGCCGGAGCGCACTCCCCAGGGCTTCGCGACATCAGCCACCTTCGGCGGAAAGAACGCCAAGGCTGAACTGGCCTCCTTCAGCTCGGTCCTGTTCGGCCAGGATCCTTCCGAGGTCGCCGTGCTGCAGGGGAGGCGTGTGGGGGTCAGGCCGGATCCGTCCGCTCCGGCTGATATCAAGGCGGACTACGCGGCCCTGATCCGTTTCCTGGCTGCCAAGCAGGATGCGGAGCGGCTGAAGCCTCTGATCTTTCCCTTGAGCCAGCTTCAGCAGCTATTCGGGGGCGGCGAAGGGGGCTCCGAACGCTTGAACTCGCTGCTTCGGCGGTGCAGCGAATGCCGGAGCGAGGATGGGGCCCGGGCCCTGCTCCCGCATCGGCTGCACGCCGTCCTGCGCCGCCCCATCCCCTGGGCCAGTCAGTGCATCAACCCCCAGTGTCCTGGGCGGTCGAAGCTCGATGGATACCTGCGATGGCCCGCCCTCGGATGGATCGGGCAGGATCCCAGCGACGACGTCTGCCCAAAATGCCATGGGCCCATGCTGCTCCCCGTGACCTGTGGCTTCGAGGGATGCGCCCAGGAGGGCCTGCTGGCGAAGGCCTCCTATGCCTCCTCCTTCCCACCAGTGCTGAATGGTCTCTTCCATCCGAGCAATGAATCCCCGCACCTTGCGGAAGCCTGGGCCTTGCTCGTGCCCAAGGCGGAGTGGGCGGAGGACCGTCCTGCAACCCCGGTGGTGCTGGAGGGGGGGAAGGTTCGGGAGGCCTCCCGTGATGGGGCCGAATGGGTCGTTGTGCAGATCGAAGGGAAGCAGGAACTCAACAGCCTGAAATGCCCGCGCTGCGAACAGTCCGAAACCCTCGAGAATACCTGGAGCAAACGGTTCCCAGCGGGGGCCATGGATCTGGTGGCCATGGACCGCCTCATCTCGCTTCAGCTCCCCGATGGGCGTGCGGATGGGGAGCCCAACCAAGGGCGTCGTCTTCTCAGCTTTGCAGACTCCCGCCAGGGCGCAGCCCGACTCGCTCCCCGTCTGGCATTCACACATCGGGTCCTGTTTGTGCGCCGTTGGATGGTCGACACTCTGCGCGCCATTCCAGCGGCTTCACCACAACTTGGGAAATGCCAGAGCCAGCTCGAGAGCCTCCGAAAGATGAATGAGGGCGGACTGATGGACGACATCATCCGTCAGAAGGAGGCCGAGATGGCCTCCCTGCAGAACGGTGAAACGATCCCCGGGCTCATCCGCCATATGACGAAGGACACCCGGAGGCTGGAGACCTGGGCCCGAAGCCTGGAGGGGTCCCGTTTCCACCAGCGCTTCTCCGGCGCGGAATTGCTGCCGAAGGAAAAATACGGGAAGGCCCCTGACCTGGAGACGATCTGGTACGGGCTGATTCGCAGCCAGGAGGGGAAGGCTGCCCTGCGGGCCATGAGTGTCGGAGACAGAGGCAAGGACGACCTGACCCAATCCATGATGGACTTCCTGTCGCGGGAGCTGCTGCTTGCCGTCCTCCGCGAGCTCTGCCGCCCCCCGGGCCGTACCCCGACGGCGATCAAGCTCGGCCTCATCCAGCTGCAGTGGCCAAAGCTCTCCGGCCCCTTGGCGTCCCTGAGCCGTCTTCAGATCCCCGACTCGCTCCATCAGGAGGTGTTCGAGCGCGCCTGCTTCCTCCTGCTGGAGCAGCGTTGCCTGGAACTCCCTCAACCCATCAGCGGCAGGGAGGAGGATTGGGGGAGTGCGTTTATCAACCGGAGGGCTGCCCTAAGAGTGTCGGCTACAGGTGGAGAGGTGTTCAGCCTCGCCAGCGACCGCATCGGCATGAGGCGCTTCACCGCCTTCCTCGACCTTCTGGCGGAGCAATGCCTCGGCCGCCGGGATGATCAATGGAACAAGCGGGCCTATGTGGCGCTGTGGGAATCCCTCCGCGCTGTTTCCCGGGATGTGCCCCTGCTGCATCTGTTTATGGACGGCAATGATTACTTTATGCGAATCAAGGCGGAGCTGCTCCAGCTACGCCCCGGGACCAAGGCCTTCCTCTGCAAGCGCTGTGGAGCCACATCTCCCTGGGGCGGTCTCGGAAAATGCTCCGAACAACGATTCCGGGAAGCTCGGGGCAAGGAACGCTCCGAGCCCTGCGGGGCGGATCTGGTGGAGGTGGACCCCAGCGATGCCCAGCCCCTCGAAGGCTTGGCCTTTCCCCATGCCAGGGAAGTCATCCTGAACCGACCGGCGCCGGAGGGGCTCACCGCCTTCGAGCACACGGCGCAGCGGAGCGGCGACAAGGTTCGGCGGGATGAGCTCCTATTCCGTCAGAGCCGGATGAACGTGCTCTGTAGTTCCACGACCCTGGAAATGGGCGTCGACCTCCCCGACCTGGACACGGTGGTCCTCATGGGGGTTCCCCCCGCCGCCTCCAACCACACGCAGCGCGTGGGCCGAGCGGGCCGTTCTCGCAAGCGCTCCTGTCTTGCCCTGACGCTTGCGGGCGAGGACAGCTTCGACCGATGGGCCCACCGTGACCTGATGGCCTTCCTCAAGCGCCCTGGCATTACGCCGCAGGTGGACCTGGATCGGGGGGAGAAGCTCCGCCAGCACTTCTTCGCCTGGAGGCTCGGCATCCTGGTCCGCGGCGGCGATCTCCTGAGGGTGGGATCCGGTGCGGAACTCCTGAACCGCGTGTCGGTGTTCGCAGGCATCGATCCCGATCTGCGCCGCAATGCGGTCGCGGAATGGAACGCCCGGTATCCCCAGAGCCCCTGGCGTCTTGAGGGCTTCGCACCAGGATGGGGCGACGAGGCCGTCCTGAGATGGGAGATCCTCAGCCCTCAGGAACAAGAACGAGGCATGGTGATCTTCGGTCGCGGGGAGGAGGAGCTACGCGCGTGGCTGCAGGAGGGGCGCAAGGCCCTCCAGAAACAGCTCGAAGGCATCCGTAAGCAAGTGCTGACGATCGAGGACGCGATCGCCAATGGCCCGGAAAAGCAGCGCAATTTCATGCGATACCTGCTTGGCTCCCTGCGCGGATACGATGCCCTCAAATGGCTAGCGGAAAACCACCTTTTGCCCAGATTCGGGTTCCCCATCTCGTCCGTGAGCCTCGACCCCCCCGAGGATGTCGGATCCAACGAGCCCATCGACCGGGATCGCCGCCAGGCAGTGATGGAGTGGACCCCCGAGGCGCAGGTGGTCGTCGCGAATCGGCGCTGGACCGTCAAGGGCCTCGCCCCCGACAAACGGCGCGGCCGGCAGGAAACCCATCATAGACTCTACACCTTGCTAAAGTGCCGGAGTTGCGGGCATCAGCACGTGTCCATGAGCGCCGACCTCGGGGCCTGCCCTGCCTGCTCCAGCAAGGAGCGGGAGATGCAGGCCATCGTCACGCCCTTCGCCTTTGCGTCGGAGGAGAAGTCCAAGCTGGCGGGCACCGAGGCCCAAATGCCCTTCGCGCGCTCGACACGGGTCCTGACCCTGGATGATCGCCAGTGGCCCGAAGGGGTGATCACCTTCCGGTCCTCGGTTCCGGTCGCCTTCCTGAACCTGGGCATGGAGGAGAAGGGATACTGGCTGTGTCCGGCCTGCAACATGCTCCGCCACCCTCGCGGCCGATGGACCCGCTGCTGCTCGCAGAACACCCAGACGGACCCTGAGCCTGTGGTCCTGGGGGAAGTGGTCCGCATGGACGTCCTGCGGATCCGGCCGACCGCAGAGACCAGCCATGACGGTCTGCGTGCCGCCTCCCAGGCGCTCCGCCTTGCCGCAGCCTTCCTACTCGAACTCGATCCACGGTCCCTGGCCCTGGCCGACATCCTCGAGGATGGGCTCAACAGCATCTACCTCGTGGACCTGACGGACGGCGGCAGCGGGCTCCTGGCGCGCCTCCGGGAAGGGCGGCGATGCCGCGAGTGGTTCACCCTTGCGCGCAGGATCCTGACCCATGAGGACAACCCCGACAAGGCCTGCGCCAATGCCTGCCCGGAGTGCATCCTGACCCACGACAACCGCAGCGAGCACCGCAGGAGGCCTTTTCGCCGGTTGAAGGGGATCGAGACCGTGGATGTATTGATACAGGATGCTAATGCTGTGGGAACGGTCTCCGTCATTTCAGTTTCGGGGGGTGGCGTCCCAATAGAAGAAGACGGCGCAACATCTTGATTTGTCGGCCTACGCGTGCACGCCGGGGGCTTCGGCGCCGGTGGCCTCCACGTATTCGGCGTAGGTGCCGGGGTACTTCAGAGGCGCGGCGTGGGCCTCCGGGGCCAGCTCGAGCACGCGGGTGGCCAGCCCGCGCAGGAAGGCGCGGTCGTGGCTCACGAAGAGCAGGGTGCCTTCGAAGCTGCTCAGGGCCTCCACCAGCATCTCCTTGGTGGCCAGGTCCAGGTGGTTGGTGGGCTCGTCGAGCACCAGGAAGTTGGGGGGATCGAAGAGCATGCGGGCCATGACGAGGCGGCTCTTCTCGCCGCCCGAGAGGCTGCGGATGCGCTTGTCCACGTCGTCGCCCGAGAACTGGAAGGCGCCCAGGAGGTTGCGCAGCACGCCGAGGCCCTCGCGCGGGAAGTCCTGCTGCAGCTGCTCCAGCACGGTGAGCTCGGGGTCGAGCAGGTCGAGGCTCTGCTGGGCGAAGTAGCCGAGCTTCAGGCTGGCGCCGGGCTTCACGGTGCCTTCGTCCGGGGCCAGCACGCCCGCGGCCATCTTCAGCAGGGTGCTCTTGCCCGCGCCGTTGCGGCCCATCACGCACCACCGCTCGCCGCGGCGCACGTGCAGGTCGAAGCCCTTGTACAGCACCTTCTCGCCGTAGGCCTTGCCGATGCCCTCGAGCATCAGCACGTCGTCGCCGCTGCGGGGCGGGGTGCGGAAGTCCCACTTCACGGCGTGGCGCTTGCGGGGAGCCTCGATGCGCTCCTGCTTCTCCAGCGCCTTCACGCGGCTCTGCACCTGGGCGGCCTTGGCGGCGTGGGCCTTGAAGCGCTCGATGAAGCGCTGCTCCTTGGCGAGCTTGGCCTGCTGGCGCTCGAAGGCGGCCTCCTGGTTGGCCTCCCGCTGCTCGCGCTCGGCCACGTAGAAGTCGTAGTTGCCGCTGTAGGTGGTGATCTCGCCGCCGTCGATCTCCAGCACCTTGGTGACGATGCGGTTCATGAAATCGCGGTCGTGGCTGGTCATGAGCAGGGTGGCGCGGGAGGCCTTCAGGAAGCTCTCGAGCCACAGGATGCTTTCGATGTCCAGGTGGTTGGTGGGCTCGTCCAGCAGCAGCACGTCGAAGTCGCCCAGCAGGATCTTGGCCATGGACACGCGCATCTTCCAGCCGCCCGAGAGGGCGCCCACGTCGCCGTCGATCTGGGCGTCCTCGAAGCCGAGGCCGTGCAGGCAGGCCCGCGCCTTGGCCTCCAGCTCGTAGCCGCCCAGGTGCTGGTATTCCTCCTGCACCTGGCCGAAGCGCGCGAGCACCGCGTCGAAGTCCTCCACGTTTGGATCGGCCATGGCCTGCTCCAGGGCGGCCAGCTCGTGGTGCAGGTCGCCCAGGCGCCCGCTGCCGGCGATGGCCTCGTCCAGCACGGGGCGGCCGCGCATCTCATCCACCTCCTGGCGGAAGTAGCCGATGCTGAGCTTCTTCGGCAGGCTCACCACGCCCTCGTCGGGAGCCTCCTCGCCCACGATCATGCGGAAGAGGGTGGACTTGCCCGCGCCGTTGGGGCCCACCAGGCCCACCTTCTCGCCCGGGTTGAGCTGGAAGGCGGCGTCCATGAAGAGGATCTGCTTGCCGTACTGCTTGCTGACGTCGGAGAACGCGATCACGAAGGCTCCTCGGGGCGCGCGGGCCTTTCCCGGGCTGGCGCGCCGAACTTCCAGAATATCGTGCGCCCCGCGCTTTTCAGGGTGTTGTGTGCCGAGCCTTTCCTGCTGCGCCAGAAAGTCCTAGGGTGAAGGGGAAAGGGGGCGGCCCGCGTATCCTGGAGGCGTCTCCGGAGCGCCTTCCATGAGCCTCTTCCGCCGCATCCTGCTCGCTTCCTCTGCCCTGCTCCTGGGGGCCTCCCTGGCGGCCCAGAGGGCGCCGGGCATCCGGGTGGCGGTGTTCCGGGGCCTGGGGGCGGACCCCGAGTGCCTGTCGGACGCGGTGGAGGCCCTGAAGCTGGACCCGGCCATCCGGCCGGAGGTGCTGGACGCGGCGGAGCTGGCGCTGGGGGGGCTGGACCGCTTTGACGTCCTGGTGCTGCCCGGGGGCAGCGGCTCCCGCCAGATGGGGAACCTGGGCGACCTGGGGCAGCGGAAGGTGCTGGACTTCGTGCAGGCCCGGGGCGGGGGCGTGGTGGGCATCTGCGCCGGCGCCTACATGCTCTCGGATACGCCGGCCTATCCCTGCCTGCACCTCGGGGGCCTGGAGGCCATCGACCGGGAGCACGACGCCCGGGGCCACGGCCTGGTGCGCTTCACGTTCACGCCGCAGACCTTCGACGTCTTTCCGGAGTTCCGGGGCCGGGAGCACGCCTTCATGCAGTACTTCGAGGGGCCCGTCCTGGTGCCCGCCCCGGGCGGCAAGGCGGTGCCCTTGGGGGTGATGGCCAGCGACGTGCACCTGGAGAACGGCGCCCCGGCTGGCATGACGCCCGGCCGCAGCTTCCTGGCCTGGGCCGAGGCCGGGCGTGGGCGCGTGTTTTTGGTGTCCGGCCACCCCGAGAACACGCCGGGGATGCGCTGGATGCTGCCCCGCATGGTGCGCTGGACCCTGCGGAAGCCCCTGGTGTCCTACGCGCCCGCGGTGGTGCGGGTGGAACGCGGCCGTGCGGAACGGCTCTTCGACGCCCCCGCCCGGGAGCGGGAGCGCGCCTGCTTCGAGGCCCTGACCGGGGAACCGGCCAAGGGGGACGCCGCCCAGGTGCGCGGGGCCATGGCCGAACTGATCGAGATGCGGAGCTGGGGCGCCAAGGAGCGCCTGGAGGGCTGCCTGCGCCACCGGGATGCCACGGTGCGCGTGGCCGCCGCGGAGGCCCTGGTGGATCTGGAGCACACCGCGGCCCGGAAGAGCGTGGAAGCCGCCGCCCGCCTTGAGAAGGACGGGAAGGCCCGCGCGGCCCTGGCGCGCTGTGCCCGGTCCCTTGCGGCCATGACCCACGGGCGCTGAGGGGGGCAGAGATGCAGATCCACCCGGACAAGGACACCCGCAGCCGCATGGTGGCGTCCATCCAGCGCTTCCTTCAGGAGGAGACGGGAGAGGAGGTGGGCGCGCTGAAGGCGGGGCGCACCCTGGACTTCTTTCTGGAGGAGCTGGCGCCCAGCGTCTACAACCAGGCCATCGCCGACGCCCAGGCCTTCCTGGGCGCCCGCCTGGAGGACCTGGGCAACGTGTGCTTCGCGGACGCGTTCGCCCACTGGAACCAGGGGCGCGGCGTGGCGCGCCGCCCGGGGCGCTAGGGGCGCGGGCCCGCCGGGTGGGTTCCGGCCGGAAGGCTACCTGAGCTCGGCCAGCCAGGCCCTCGCGAAGGCCCGGGCCGCCTCGGTGGCCTCCCTGCCCGCGCGGAAGGCCCGCTTCCAGGCGTCGGGCTTGGCCTCGCAGGCGCGGTCCACGAAGACGCGCCGCCCGTGCTGCACCTGGGTGGCGGCGCCGTAGTCCACGCCCTCCGTGGCCGCCAGGAAGGCCTTCAGGGCTGCCCGCAGCTTCACCTTTGGATCCGCCGGAACCTCCGCCTCGCGCTGGGCGGCGTCGGTCTTGGCCTGCCGGGCCTCATGGGCGGCGGCGGCCTCCAGGTCTTCCTCGGAGCTTTGGGGCGCCGCCGCCAGATCCCGCTTCAGCTGGGCCAGGGTGGCGCGCATCTCCGCCTGAACCTCCTTGGGCATGGTGGGGATCTGGGCCTCGAGCTGCTTCAGGGCCGCCTGCTGCTCCGCCCGTCCAGCCTGCTGCTCGGCCTTCAGCTGGGCCGCGGTGCGGGGCGCCTCCTCTCCCTCGAGCTGTTCCTTCCGCCACGCCGCGTAGCGGTCCCGGAAGGCCTGGGAGCCCGCATAGGCCTTGGCCTCCCGGCCCCAGGCCTGCACCAGCCTCGCGCGGTCCCCGCCCGCCAGTGCCAGGAAGGCGGGGCCCACCCGGGGCGGCTCCAGCGCGCCCGTGGTCACCCAGCGGAAGAAGGCGTCCTCCTGGGAGGCGCGGTCCACGTGCAGTTCGGAAAGGGCCGCCGCGACCAGCACCGCGGGCACGGCCAGGAGGAGGGCGGAACGCAGGTGCCGCATGGGATCTCCTTGCTTGGGGTTTGGATTGAGTCTAGACCCTTCGGGCAGGCCTGCCTCCGGGTGCGCGCGAAAAGCTGCCATCCTTGGGGCCATGCACCTGGCGTCCATCGAGGTGGTGAACTTCCGCGGCATTGCCCAGCTCCGTCTG
The DNA here is from genome assembly GCA_964292295.1 of uncultured bacterium. Lineage (GTDB taxonomy): Bacteria > Acidobacteriota > Holophagae > Holophagales > Holophagaceae > CAXYVC01. Next base: position 5,179 of record CAXYVC010000006.1, on the reverse strand, counting down.
CACCTGGAGCCGGAGACGACGCTGTGCTTCGGCGAGAACGCCTGGGGCAAGACGAGCCTCGTGGAGGCGCTGCAGAGCACACTGGGCAGCCGGCCCCTCACGGAGGCGGACTCCCACCGCCTCGTCAACGACCGCAGCACCATCGCCCAGCGCATGGGCATCACCCTCGCGTTCGCGGGGGAGCCCCCGGCGGGGCTGGAGGCCGCGGGCTGGCGGGACGCCGCGGGCGTCTTTCACCTGGTGCTGAACTGGTCGGGGCGGCGCCTGCCCAAGGGCCAAGCCCGGGTGCGCCGCGTCTTCCTCGGGCCCGACGGGGCGCCTCTGGCCCTGGCGCCGGGGGTCTCCGAGGCCCTGGCGGACGAGGTGGTTCGCCGACATCCCCTGCACGTCTTCCGGGAGCTGCGCCTGGCGGAGGGCATGCTGGAGCCCGCCCTGGCGCCGGACCTGGAGCTGCACGAGGACCCGGAGAAGGCCGTGCGCCGCGTCTTCGAGCGCCTGCTCGCGGTGCCCCACCAGGTGCACCCCGGCGAGCTGGCCCGGGGGCTCGAGGCCCTGCGCCAGCTCGCGGGCCACCGGCCCGAACTCTTCCGCACCCTTCTGCCCGCTTCCGGGAACACCCTGCGCCGGGCCACGGACATGGCGGAGGCGCCCCTGGGCCTGGACGACGGGCGTTCCCTGGCGGAACTGGCGCAGAACGCGGGTTCGGGCATGCGCCAGGTGGCGCTGCTCGCCCTCATGGGGGCCGTGCTCCAGGCCCAGACCGGGGGCGCCCATGCGGAGGGGGCCAGCCCGCTGCTGGTGCTCGAGGATCCGGAGACCCACCTGCACCCCATCCAGCTCGCCACCGCCTGGAACCTGGTGAGCCAGCTCCCCGCCCAGAAGCTCGTGACCTCGGCCCACGGCGCGCTGCTCGCGGGGCTGCCCACCCGCTGCCTGCGCCGCCTGGTGCGCCGCAGCCGGGACACCGCCGTGTTCCCGAGGGCGGACGCCCCGGGGCTCTCGGCCACCAACGCGCGCCGGGCGGCCTTCCACGTGCGCACCAGCAACGCCGACAGCCTCTTTGCCCGGGTGTGGCTGCTGGTGGAGGGGGAGACCGAGGCCTGGCTGCTGCCGGAGCTGGCCCGGGTGGGCGGGCTGGCCTTCCCCCTGGAGGGCATCCGCTGCGTGGCCTTCGCCCAGGCGGGCATCGCGCCCATCATCGCCTTCGCCGACCGCTTCGGGATTCCCTGGCACCTCATCGCCGACGGGGATGACGCCGGCCAGCACTACGTGGCCAAGGCCCGGCACCTCCTGCGGGGGCGGCCGGAGGCGAAGCACGTGACCCTGCTGCCGGACCGCGACCTGGAGCATTTCCTGTGGCGCGCGGGCTTCGACGGGGTCTACCGCCGGGCCGCGGGGCCTTGCCGGGAGCCGGAGGCCGAGGCGGTGATCCGCCAGGCCCTGCGGGCCCGCTCCAAGCCGGGCATGGCGCTGGAGGTGGCGGAGGAGGCCGGGCGCCGCGGCCCTTCCGCGCTGCCGCCGCTCCTGCGCCGCTGCTTCGACACCCTCGCGCGCCTGGCGGAAAACCCCTGATCGAAAGGCCTCGACCCATGATCCTCTGCCCCCTCCACGACTTCCCCCGCTACGCCACGCTGCACCCGGGCCTGGAGGCGGTGTCCCTCCTGCTGGCCTCCGGCGGCCACCGGGAGCTTCCCGAGGGGCGCACGGAACTGGACGGCGGGGGCCTCTTCGTGAACGCCGACCTCCGCGCCCGCACGCGGCCTTCGGAAGAGGCGCGCCTGGAGGCCCACCGCGCCTATCTCGACGTGCAGGTGGTGCTGGAGGGGCGGGAAGTCATGGGCTGGCGCAGCCTGGCGACCTGCACTCGGGAGCGGGCGCCCTACGACGCCGGGAAGGACGTCGCCTTCTTCGACGATGCCCCTTTGGTGCTGGTGGAGGTGCCGCCGGACCACGTGGCGGTCTTCTTCCCCGAGGACGCCCACGCCCCCCTGATCGGGGACGGGAACGCGGTGCGCAAGCTGGTGTTCAAGGCGAAGGTGTAGGGGGTGGCATCGGCCCGTTCGAGCGCTTCGATGGGGTGTCCTGGAAGCATGCAGGCCCAAACGTAAAATCCAGGACAATGGAAGCTTCTGCCTCAGGAGATGGCCTTGCCCGCACCGACCCTCTTTGACCTGCTCCCCCGCGACGGCGACGCCAGCAGCGGCGCGCTGCTGGGGCGCTTCCTGGAGTGGGCCGACGCCAAGGGGCTCACCCTGTACCCGGCCCAGGAGGAGGCCATCCTCGCCCTCTTCGAAGGCCAGAACGTGATCCTGGCCACGCCCACGGGCTCGGGCAAGTCGCTGGTGGCCCAGGCCCTGCTCTTCCGCACCCTGGCGCGGGGCGAGCGCGGGGTCTACACCTGCCCCATCAAGGCCCTGGTGAACGAGAAGTGGATGGACCTCTGCCGGGAGTTCGGGCCCCAGAACGTAGGCCTCGCCACGGGCGACGCTTCCGTGAACCGGGACGCGCCCCTCCTGTGCTGCACGGCGGAGATCTTGGCCAACCTGGCCCTGCGGGAGGGGGAGGCCGCGCCGGTGCAGGACGCGGTGCTGGACGAGTTCCACTTCTACGCCGACCGGGAGCGGGGCTGGGCCTGGCAGGCGCCCCTGCTGGCCCTGCCGCGCACGCGCTTCCTGCTGATGAGCGCCACCCTGGGCGAGACGGGCTTCTTCGAGGAGGCGCTGACAAGCCTGAACGGGCGCGAGACGGTCACCGTGAAGGCCGGCGAGCGGCCGGTGCCGCTGGCCTTCAGCTACGCGGAGACGCCGCTGGCCCTCACCGTGGAGCGCCTGGTGCAGGAGGGGAAGGGGCCCCTGTACGTGGTGCACTTCACCCAAGGGGACGCCGCGGCCAGCGCCCAGGACTTCACCAGCCTGAACGTGTGCACCCGCGAGGAGAAGACCCTCCTGGCCCAGGCGCTGGAGGGCTTCCGCTTCTCCAGCCCCTACGGCCCCGACCTGAAGCGCTGGCTGAAGCAGGGCATCGGCCTGCACCACGCCGGGCTCCTGCCCAAGTACCGCATCCTGGTGGAGCAGCTGGCCCAGAAGGGGCTGCTGAAGGTCATCTGCGGCACGGACACCCTCGGCGTGGGCATCAACGTGCCCATCCGCGCGGTGCTCTTCACGAAGCTCTGCAAGTACAACGGCGAGAAGACGGCCCTCCTCAGCGCCCGGGACTTCCACCAGATCGCCGGCCGCGCCGGCCGCAAGGGCTTCGACGACGTGGGCTACGTGGTGGCCCAGGCGCCCGAGCACGTGATCGAGAACGCCAAGCTGGCCGCCAAGGCCGCCGGGGGCGGCAAGAAATTCGTGAAGCGCCAGCCGCCCGAGCGGGGCTACGTGCACTGGGACGAGGCGGGCTTCACCCGCCTCATCGCCGCCACGCCGGAGCGCCTCCAGAGCCGCTTCCAGGTCTCCCACGGCATGCTGCTGAACGTGCTCTCGCGCCCCGGGGACGGCTGCCGCGCCATGCGGGATCTCATCGCCGGCTGCCACGACGGGGAGCGCGCCAAGGCGGCCCACCGCCGCCGCGGTTTCCAGCTCTTCCGCGCCCTGTGGGAGAAGGGCATCGTGGAACCCTCCCGGGAGGAGGGGCGCAAGCTCCGGGTGAACGTGGAGCTGCAGGACGACTTCTCCATGGACCAGGCCCTCAGCCTGTATTTGCTGGATACCCTGCCCCTGCTGGACCGGGAGCATCCGGACTACGCGCTGGACCTGCTGACCCTGGTGGAGAGCATCCTGGAGGACCCCGACCTCATCCTGCGCAAGCAGCTGGACCGCCTGAAGGCGCGGCGCGTGGCGGAGCTGAAGGCGGAGGGCCTGGACTACGAGGCCCGCATGGCGGAGCTGGAGAAGCTGGAGTACCCGAAGCCCCTGAGGGACTTCGTCTACGGCACCTTCAACGCCTTCGCGGACCGCCACCCCTGGGTGGGCCAGGAGAACATCCGGCCCAAGTCCATCGCCCGGGAGATGTACGAGGGCTACCTCTCCTTCGCCGACTACGTGCGCACCTACGAGCTGCAGCGCAGCGAGGGGCTGCTGCTGCGCCACCTGAACGGCGCCTACAAAGTGCTCGCCCAGACCGTGCCCGACGGGGCCAAGACCGCCGAGGTGCGCGAGCTGGAGGCCTACCTGGGACAGCTCCTGCGGGCGGTGGATTCCAGCCTGCTGGATGCCTGGGAGAAGATGCGCGATCCGGGCCATGCGGAAACGGTGGTGGCGGAGCCCACCCGCACGGCGCCGCCGGACCTCACCCGGGACCGCCCCGCCTTCCTGGCCCAGGTGCGCGCCAAGGCCTTCGCACTCCTGCGGGCGCTGGCCGCAGGCGCCTTCGACGAGGCCGTGGCGGCCCTGGACGAGGCCGCCTGCGCCGAGCCTCTCGACGCGGAGGGCCTGCCCTGGACCGCGGAACGCCTGGAGGCCCTCCTGGCCGAGTACCGCGCCTCCCATGAGGGCCCCCGCCTGGACCCGGAGGGCCGCAACACGCGCCACACCTACGCGGAGCCCAAGCCGGACGTCCCCGACGTCCTTCTGGTGCAGCAGATGCTGGTGGATGCGGAAGGGGACAACGACTGGGTGGCGGAGTTCGAGGTGGACCTAGCGGCTTCCCGGGAGCAGCAGCGCCCGGTGATGGACCTGTGCCGCCTGGGCCCCTTCGGGAGATGATGGGGGCGGAGGCTTTCCCGTTGCGAACGCTGCTGCGCTTCCTCTTTTCCGCCGTGGGCCTGCTGGCGGCTTCGGCCCTGGTTCCCGGCGTGCGCCACGGCAGCTTTCCCGAGCTGCTGGCGGTGGCGGTGCTGCTCGGCCTCCTGAACGCGACCCTGGGCGTGCTGATCCGCTTCGTGGCCTTCATCCCCATGGCCTGTTCCTTCGGCTGCCTGGGCCTTGCCGTCAACGGCCTGGTCTTTTGGCTGGCGGGGGCGCTTTCCCAGCGCCTGGGCCTCGCCTTCCGGGTGGAGGGCTTCTGGGCGGGCTTCTTCGGCGCCCTCGTGACCTCCCTGGTGGCCTGGCTCCTGGAGCGCGTGCTGCTGCCCCGGGAGGAGCCCCGCACCCCGAGGCCGCCCGGGCGGCGCATCAAGGTCGTGAACTAGTGTGGTGTCCCTGTAATACAGGGATCAATTTCCAGCTTTCCTGCACTCGAT